>CANRNU010000007.1 GCA_947632005.1 uncultured Oscillospiraceae bacterium
GGCCTGGCCGCCTATGACTTCGGGGACTCCATCCGCTTCGGCGCGGCCACCGCCGCCGAGGATGAGAAGGACCTGACAAAGATGGAGATGAGCCTGGATGCCTTTGAGACCTACACCCGGGGCTTCATTACCGCCTGCCCGGGCCTGACGGCCCGGGAGCGGGAGACCCTGCCGCTGGGGGCCAAGATCATGACCCTGGAGTGCGGCGTACGGTTTCTCACCGACTACCTGGAGGGGGACAAGTACTTCTCCATCCACCGGCCTGAGCACAACCTGGACCGGGCCCGGACCCAGTTCAAGCTGGTGGCGGACATGGAAAAGAAGTGGGACGCCATGAATGCCATCGTGGCAAAGGTGTCCCAGGCGGCTGTGTAAATATGACCCATGCTCCCGGTCTGCCCGCGGCGGACCGGGAGCATGTCGATCATCGGGCGAAGAGCGGCAGAATGGGGGCGTGAAAAAGATGGAGCTGGGAGAGAACTGGAAGGGCTGGAAGGAGGTCCGGGTCATCGGCCAGGGCAGCTTCGGTACGGTGTACGAGATCGAGCGGGACGTGCTGGGGATGAGGGAGAAGGCCGCCCTGAAGCACATCACCATCCCCCGGGATGACAGCGAGACGGAGGAACTGGTCAGCGACGGGTATGAGATGGCCGACGTCTCTCAGCGGTACGACAGCTATCTGAAGGACATCGTCCGGGAGTACGCCATCATGGCGTCCCTGAAGGGGAACACCAACATCGTGGACTGCGACGACCTGGACTATCACCCCCGGGAGGGCAAGCCGGGCTGGGAGATCTTCATCCGGATGGAGCTGCTCACCCCCATGGCAAAGGCCCTGGAGCCGGGCCGGGCGGCGGAACAGGCCCGGCAGGTCGGCACGGACATCTGCCGGGCGCTGGAGCTGTGTGGCCGGCAGCACATCGTCCATCGGGACATCAAACCCCAGAACATCTTCCTGTCCCCCCAGGAGCAGTATAAGCTGGGGGACTTCGGCGTGGCGAAGGTGGCGTCCCGGACCACAGCGGGGACCCGGGTGGGGACGTTCCGGTACATGGCCCCGGAGGTATACACCGGCCAGCCCTACGGGGCGGCGGCGGACGTCTATTCTCTGGGTCTGGTGCTGTATTGGATGCTGAACAGGCGGCGTGGCCCCTTTGTGCCGCTGCCGCCGGAGACGCCCACGGCGAGGCAGGAAGAGGACGCCCAGGCCCGGCGGCTGCGGGGGGAACCCTTGCCGCCCCCGGCGGACGGGAGCGAAGAACTGAAGCGCATCGTGCTGAAGGCGTGTGCCTACGCGCCGGAGGACCGGTATCATGACGCGAAGGAGATGCTGGCGGACCTGCAGACGTTGCCGGACGCAGAGCCGGCTGTCTCCGCACCGGTGACCGGGGACGAGACGGTCGAGGTACAGGAGACGGTGGTCCAGCCGGGACCCTCCCCCATGACGGCGGAGACGGTATACATGGACATGGGCCCGGGACCGATCGGCCTGGCCGCGGAGGAGACGGTGCTGGAGGAAAAGGCGCCGCCCGCCCCCGCTCCCGTACCGGCGCCACAGCCTCAGCCTGTGCCCCAGCCGGTGCCCGCGCCAAAAAAGAAAAAGAGAGGCCGCGTGGCCCTGGTCATCGCCGGTGTGGCCGTCGCCCTGCTGGCGGCAGCGCTGGCGGCGGTGTTTGCCCTGCGGGATGGCCGGGAGGCGGAGTTCAAAGCGGCGGCGCCCTCAGCGGAGCCGACGGAGGATCATGCACTTGCCATGATGGAGCAGGCCGCGGCTGCACAGGCGGAAGATCGGCAGACGGCGGACCATGCGCTTACCGTGCTGGGGCAGCCAACGACCGTGTCTGCCGGCGGGTACCACACGGTGGGGCTGTGCAATGACGGAACGGCGGAGGCAAAAGGATCTAACGTCTACGGTCAGTGCAACGTGGGCGTCTGGACGAAGATCGTGACGGTGGACGCGGGCGAGGACCACACGGTGGGGCTGCGGTCCGACGGCACGGTGGTGGCCGTTGGGAATAACGATCTTGGTCAGTGCGATGTGAGCGGCTGGACGGACATCGCGGCGGTGTCCGCCGGCGGAAATCACACGGTGGGGCTGCGCAAAGATGGCACGGCGGTGTCCGTGGGAAATAACGATGCCGGTCAGTGCCATGTGGGCGGCTGGACCGACATCGTAGCGGTGTCCGCCGGCTGGGACCACACGGTGGGGCTGCGCAAAGATGGCACGGTGAAAGCTGTGGGGAGCAGTGTCAACGGCCAGTGCGACGTGGGCGACTGGACGGATATCGCGGCGGTGTCTGCCGGCTGGAATCACACGGTGGGACTGCGCAAAGACGGCACGGTGGTGGCTGTTGGGGAGAACGGTCACGGCCAGTGCGACGTGAGCGGCTGGACCGACATCGTGGCGGTGTCTGCCGGCGGAAACCACACAGTGGGACTGCGCAAAGACGGCACGGTGGTGGCCGTTGGGGAGAACGATGACGGCGAGTGCGATGTGAGCGGCTGGACCGGCATCGCGGCGGTGTCCGCAGGAGATTTCCACACGGTGGGACTGCGGTCCGACGGCATCGTGGTGGCCGTGGGATCGAACAATCTTGGTGAGTGCAACGTGAGCGGCTGGAAGGACATCCGGCTGCCCAAAGACGCCGGGCCGGTCGCTGCCGAAGGGTCCGTGACCGCCTATACCGCGCCCACGGAGCTGGGAGACGAGCCCCTGTCCGGGGTGGTGGAATATGGCGGAGACCTCTATCAGATCCCTGCGCCTTTGCATGCCTTCGAGGAAAACGGCTGGACGATCATGACGGACGTGGACCGATGGGATGACAAATGGGATCGTGTGGAGATCATGCGCGGCGGGGTGTCGGACAGCGTTCAGGTCAAAGCTCCCGGCAGCAATGAGGCGGCGGCGACCGGAGATTGGCTGGTCGTGCAAATATCCGAATACAAAAGTGGTCAGGAGCCCGGAGTCACACTTGTTGCTCCGCCGAACATCCGCATGGGGATGAGCATGGAGGAACTGTATGCGGTCCTGAGCGGCTGGGATTATTCCGTAAGTATCCCATATTCTGACAAGTATTTTATTGAACAGGGCGGCAGGAGGCTCGTCGTTGACGTGGATCTGGACAGCGAAACGGTCGAGAGCGTATCCTATATCGATATGGACGCCCTGTACAGCTGATCGCACGGGATATCCCCCATGGGATGAGCGGGGCGGCAGGACCGCTGGGCGACCGGCACCAGGACGGTTGGGGAAAGAGGCGGAGCGGAACATGGAGCTGGGAGGGAACTGGAAGGGCTGGAAGGTGGTCCGGGTCATTGGCCGGGGCAGCTTCGGCACGGTGTACGAGATCGAGCGGGATGTGCTGGGCACGGTGGAAAAGGCCGCCCTGAAGCACATCACCATCCCCCGGGACGAGAACGAGACGGAAGAGCTGCTGGGGGACGGCTATGACATGACCAGCATCTCCCGGCGGTATGACAAGTACCTGAAGGACATCGTCCGGGAGTACACCATCATGGCGTCCCTGAGGGGGAACACCAACATCGTCATCTGCGACGATGTTGAATACAGTCCCCGGGAAGGTGGCGTGGGCTGGGAGATCTTCATCCGGATGGAGCTTCTAACCCCCATCCTGCGGGTTATGGACCAGTATGGACGGCCAGAGGACGCGGTATGGATGGGGACAGACCTGTGCCATGCGCTGGCGCTGTGCGGCGAGCAGCACATCATCCACCGGGACATCAAGCCCCAGAACATCTTCGTGGACCGGCGGGGCCAGTACAAGCTGGGAGATTTCGGTGTGGCGAAGGTGGCGTCCCGGACCACGGCGGGGACCCGGGTGGGGACGTTCCGGTACATGGCGCCGGAGGTATACCACGGTCAGCCTTACGGAGCGGCGGCGGACATCTACTCCCTGGGGCTGGTGCTGTACTGGGTGCTGAACAGGCGGCGTGGCCCCTTCGTGCCGCTGCCGCCGGAGACGCCCACGGCGAGGCAGGAGGAGGACGCCCAGGCCCGGCGGCTGTGTGGGGAGCCCCTGCCGCCCCCGGCGGACGGGAGCGAGGAGCTGAAACGTGTTGTGCTGAAGGCATGCGCCTACGCGCCGGAGGACCGGTATCGCAACGCGTGGGAGATGCTGGCGGACCTGCAGGCCCTGGCGGACACGGAGCCGGCGGTTTTCGCACCGGCATATGGAGACGAGACGGTAGAGGTGGAGGAGACGGTGGTCCAGCCGGGACCCTCCCCTGCGGCGGCGGAGACGGCATACGTGGACATGGGCCCGGCGGAGACCGTAGGCCCGGACGTGACGGAGCCGGCGCCGGAGGAAAAGGCGCCGCCTGCGCCTCAGCCTGTGCCCCAGCCGACGCCCCCATCCAGACCGGCGCCTGCGTCAGTGCCCCGGTCCGGAACGGCAAAGCAGGACGGCAAGAGACGGTGGAAACTGGCGGTCATACTGCTGCTCGTTTTGGCGGCTGGGGCGGTGTTTGCCCTGCGGGGCCGGGGCAGTCAGGATGCCTATGTTCCGCCCGCGGAGCTGGGGGACGACCCGCTGTCCGGCGTGGTGGAGTACGGCGGGGACCTCTACCAGCTGCCCGCGCCGCTGTCCGCGTTTGAGGCCAACGGCTGGGCGGTGGCAAAAAGGTGGGATTCCGGTGCCGTCGATATCGCGCGCCAGGGGCTGCATGATGATGGCCTTTTCTTTGACGATTTGCGCAACGACATCGTCTGCTATGGCTATGACGACGAGCCCGCGCTCACGCTCCCTCCCGGCATCACCGTCGGCATGGATCGGTCGGACCTGATGGCGGCGCTGGAAAAAATCCCCAAAAACATTCTGGTCACGGAAACTGAGCAGGGGTATACCCTCTCCCGCGCCGGCGCCGTTCCCGCGCGCGCTTTCATTTGTGTCGACACGGAGAGCGACAAGGTCAGCATGATGAGCATTGACATCGGAAACGAATAGGAATAAAAAGCGCAAAGTATACAGGCGGAGAAATACGGATAATGGAAAGCCCTCTGATGTAGGAAAAAGACTACATCAGGGGGCAATTGTTGTGGAAAGGAGATATCGGCTTACGCAACACATATTGAGAGAGCTCAAGAGAGTGTACGGCGATAAGATAACACAAAGCGGGAATGACTGAGGTATCAGGAAAGGGAGCGGAGTTTTGCTTGGGTACACTTAAGGGGAGTTAGTTGATCTTCAATGTCTCCCAGAGGGAGTTGATGTAGTCCAGCAGGTCCCCGTCCAGGTTCCGGTAGGCATAGGCATTGTACTTCTCGGCAAAGTCGCCCCAGTCGGGATAGAGGATGTCCATGGCATCCTCGCCCATCTCGTCGATGTAATCCTGGTTCTCGTAGACCAGGGTGTTGGGGGAGGCGTACCAGGTGTACTCCGCGTTGGCGATGGCCGGCTCCTCTGAGAGCATGAAGTTGATGAAGATCTCCGCCAGGTCTTTGTTCTGGCAGCAGGAGGGGATGCACATGGCATCGATGTAGAAGTTGGTCTCCTCCGGGTAATAGAACTGCAGGTCCACGGTATCTGCCTGGGCGTCCAGCATGGTGAAGTAGTCCCCGGCATAATAGGCGGCGACGGCCCCTTCTCCGGACTCCATCATATTATAGACCTCGTCCATGACATAGCTCTTCACCAGAGGCCGCTGCTCCAGCAGGGAGTCCAGCGCCCGGTCCCAGACAGAGCGGTCCGTGGTGTTCACATCCATCCCGGCCCGGTACATGGCCGTGCCGAAGGCGTCCCGGGAGTTGTTGAACTGCAGTATCTGGCCGGCGTATTTCTCATTCCACATCAGGTCCCAGCTCCCCGCGTCGTCCGGGTCTACCACGTTGGCGTTGTAGATCACGCCCACGATGCCGTAGGCATAGGGCACGGAGTAGGCGTCCGCCGGGTCATAGTAGAGCCCGTGGAAGTCCTCGGCGATGTACTGATAGTTGGGGATGTTGTCAAAGTCCAGAGGCAGGAGCATGTCCTCGTCGATCATCCGGGCGATCATGTAATCGGAGGGGATGATGACGTCATAGCTCACTGCGCCGGAGCTGAGCTTGGCGTACATGTCCTCGTTGGAGGCAAAGGTGGTGTAGTTGACCTGCACAGGCCGACCGTATTCCTCCTCGTACCAGGTCTCGAAGGCTTTCACCGTGTCCAGGGAGCCCTCGGAGCCGTCGGAGATGTACTCGCCCCAGTTGTAGACGTTCAGCACCTGAGGCTTGTTGTCCGTCTCGGTGACGGCGAAGACCACCGCCGCCGCCACGGCTGCCAGGGCCAGGGCGCCGCCGCAGGTATAGAGAAGGCGCTGCTTCCGCGGGTCCATGGGGGGCTTTCCGGAGGCAGCCCGCTTGGCCTTCCGGGCAGCGCGGATGCGCTGGGTGTCCTCGCTGTCGGTCAGGTTGGACAGCAGGAGCAGGGCCAGGATGACGAAGAAGATCAGCGTCGCCAGAGCGTACATATCCGGTGTGACGGTCTTCTTTGTCATGTTATAGATGCGGATGGGCAGGGTCTGAAAGCCTGTGCCGGTGGTGAAGTAGCTGATGACAAAGTCGTCCAGACTCAGGGTGAAGGCCATGATCATGCCGGTGACGATGGCAGGCATGATCTCGGGCAGCTCCACCTTCCAGAAGGCCCCCCAGGGGGTGCAGCCCAGGTCCATGGCCGCTTCCGGCAGGGAGGCGTCCATCTGCCGCAGCTTGGGCAGTACCTGCAGGATGACATAGGGCAGGCAGAAGGTGATGTGGGCGATGAGCAGGGTGATGAAGCTCAGACTGTTGGCCAGACCGAGCAGCCGGCTGGCGAATACGAACATGAGCATCATGGAGATGCCGGTGATGATGTCCGGGTTGATCATGGGGATGTTGGTGACCATGTCCAGGGCCGAGCGCATATAGCGGCTGCGCATCCGGTGGATGCCCACGGCGGCGGCAGTGCCCATGACGGTGGACACCCCCGCGGAGCATATGGCCAGCACCAGGGTGTTGCGGACGGTCTTCAGCGTCTCTGTGTCTCGGAACAGTTCCCGGTACCATTTCAGGGAAAAGCCGGAGAACACGGACAGGCTCCTGGCCTCGTTGAAGGAGAACAGCAGCAATATGGCGATGGGCGCGAACAGGAACACGAACATCAGGGCGGTGAAAATTTTGGAAGCTCTTTTCATGCCGCGTTCCCCCCATAGGTGTATTTGTTGGTGAGATGGCGCATGACCGCCATGGCCGCCAGCAGGGCGACCATCAGGATGAAGGCGATGGCTGCGGCGAAGTGCAGGTTATTGGCGGTGTACTGTCCCTCGATGGCGTCGCCCAGCAGGAAGAACATGCCGTCGCCCAGCTTTTGGGAGATGTAAAAGGTGCTGATGGAGGGGATCAGGACCATGGTCACCCCATTGACGATGCCGGGCATGCTCAGGGGCAGGATGACCCGCCGGAGCACGCCCACCGGGGCGCAGCCCAGGTCCCGGGCCGCCTCGATGAGCCGGTGGTCCATCTTGGCCATGATGGAGTACAGGGGCAGGATCATGTAGGGCAGGTAATCGTAGACCATGCCGATGATGACGGCGGTCTCCGTGCCGATGATGTGCACATGGCCCAGGTGCAGCGCCCCAAGAAAGTTGTTGAGGATGCCTGTGTCCTGCAGGATGGTCATCCAGGCATAGGTCCGGATGAGGAAGTTCATCCACATGGGGATCATGATGAGGGTCATCATGGTCTTCTGGGCCTTGGGGGAGGCCCGGGAGATGATGTAGGCCAGGGGATAGCCCAGCAGCAGGCATACGATGGTGGAGATGACCGCCAGCTTTATGCTGCGCCAGGCGATGACCAGGTAGGTGTGCACCTCGCCGGACGTGCCGTCCGCGCCGGTCACAGAGGACGTGGCGGTGAAGAACCGGGTGATGTTGTCGGTGGTGAAGCGGAAGGCGTTGTCGGTGAAGGCATAATAGGCCACAAAAGCCAGGGGCACCAGGATGAAGAGCACGGCCCACAGCTCGTAAGGGGCGCTGGTGATGCCGGTCACCAGGGAGCTGCCCCGGCGGGCGGTCCGTTTCTGATTCATTCGGACGCCTCGCTTTCCGCGTCGGAGAGCTCGTCGAACTCGTTGGAAAAGCTCTCATAGTCCCCGTACAGGCCGGAGTACTCGCTCTTTTTCATGATGTGGATGGCGTCCGGCTCTATGTATAGGCCGATCCGCTCGTCCACGGCCACATAGTCGGTGGTCTGTATCATCCATTTGAAGCCGCCGATGTCCACGATGACCTCGTAGTGGACGCCCATGAAGGTGACGGAGGTGACCACCCCCTGGAGCATGCCCCGGTCCGGGGCCACGATGTCCACGTCCTCCGGTCGGACCACCACATCCACCGGCTCACTGGGGCCGAAGCCCTCGTCCACGCAGGTGAAGGTGTGCCCGGAGAAGGATACGGACCGGTCCGCCAGCATCACGCCGTCGACGATGTTGCTCTCCCCGATGAAGTCCGCCACGAAGGCGTTTGTCGGCTCGTTGTACACATCCACGCTGGAGCCGATCTGCTGGATGCGGCCCTCCGACATGACCACGATGGTGTCGGACATGGAAAGGGCCTCCTCCTGGTCGTGGGTGACGAACACGAAGGTGATGCCCGTGGCCTTCTGGATGTTCTTCAGTTCCTGCTGCATGTCCTTGCGCAGCTTCAGGTCCAGGGCTGCCAAAGGTTCGTCCAGCAGCAGCACCCGGGGCTTGCCGATGAGGGCCCGGGCGATGGCCACCCGCTGCTGCTGGCCGCCGGACAGGCTGGTCACGGCCCGGTGCTCAAAGCCCTTCAGAGCCACCAGGGAGAGCATATCCCGTACCTGCTGGTCGATCTCGTCCCGGGGGACCTTCCGTTCCCGGAGGGGGAAGGCGATGTTCTCGAACACGTTCAGGTGGGGGAACAGGGCATAGCGCTGGAAGACCGTGTTCACGTTCCGCTTGTGGGGCGGCAGGTCGTTGATGCGCTGGCCCATGAAGATGATATCTCCGGCGTCGGGGGTCTCGAAGCCGCCGATAAGCCGCAGGGTGGTGGTCTTGCCGCAGCCGGAGGGGCCCAGCAGGGTGATGAACTCGTTGTCGTAGATGTCCAGACTGATGTTGTCCAGCACCACCTCGCCGTCGAAGGACTTGGTGATGTTTTTCAGTTCGATGATCTTGTCCATGGCGCCGCCCCCCTGAAAATAGAAAAGTGGAATGTGCCTGGGCACATTCCACTTGCATGCGTGTACGGCTTTTCCGTCAGGATACGACGGGGCCGCCCCAATGGATTTGAGAGTTTTCTGAAAGCAAAGACGCCTTGCCCTACTCTTACTGACCATTTTACAAGTTTGTGTGCCGCCCGGCACCGGTTATAAAGTAACCAACTTATAAAACTTGAGCCCTGGGCCTCTCCGGCCCAACTCAATCAATAAGGCAGCTCACGCTGCCGGCCGCATATGCGGCATTCGGCGTTCGACCCGGCTGTCCGTGTGGCCTTGGCCGTTTCCGGGGAAACGGCGGTCGCATCCTGCTTTGGAAAGACTCTTTCCAATTGAGACGTTCTACATTCTATCAACACCGGTCCCCGGTGTCAATAGGGAAACGGGGTTTGAGAGAAAATTGTAAGATTCTGCTGGCCTCACCCTTCGGCGGGAAAGTACTTTTTCACGAATGGAACATCCTGTACCGTGAAAACACGATCGGACAGGTAGTTCAGACATCCCGCGTCGGAGGTGAAATCGAAGCGCAGCCGCCAGGACCAGAGGAGCTGCCGGTGCTCGCCGTATTGCCGGTTGAGCTTCTCCCGGCCATACTTGCTGTCCCCCAGCAGCGGCCAGCCGGCGTGGGCCATCTGGACCCGTATCTGATGGGTCCGGCCGGTGTGCAGCCGGCAGGTCACCAGGCTGAGGCCGTCCCGACCGGACAGGACCTTATAGTCTGTGGCGGCGAAGCTGGTCCCGGGCTCCTGCCGGGGTTTCACATAGACCTGATTCTTCCCGGCGTCCTTAAAAAGCCAGCCCTCCAGCCGCCCCTCCGGCGGGACGGGCGCGCCGAGACATACGCACAGATACTCCTTCGTGACCTCCCGGGAGCGTATCTTCTCGTCCATGGCCCGCAGAGCGGGGGCGTTCTTCGCGGCGATGACGATGCCGCCGGTGCCCCGGTCGATGCGGTTGCACAAAGCGGGGGCGAAGCTGTTCTCCCCGGCGGGGTCCCACTGGCCCGCCTGGTAAGCGCGGGCCTGGATACGGGCGATGAGAGTGTCCGCCGACCAGCCCTCCGCCTCATGGCACAGCACGCCCGGCATCTTGTTCACCAGCAGGATGTTCTCGTCCTCGTACAGAATGTCCAGCCGGGGGTCCACGGAGGCCAGCCAGGCATATTCACTTTGCTTTGGAGGACCGGAAAAGAACTCCTCGGAGATATACAGGCGCACCACATCGCCCTCCGTCAGGCGCACGTCCGGCCTGGCCCAATGGCCGTTGACCTTCACGTCCTTTTTGCGGAAGGTCTTTTGCAGCAGGGAGGAGGGGATGGAGGGAGCGGCCTTGGCGGCGAACCGGTCCAGGCGCTGGCCCGCGTCGTTTTTTGTCACGGTGAATTCTCTCATGAGGGCAGTGTATCACAAAAACCGCCGGGAGACAACGGCGGCGGGGAAAAAGAAATGGGCGGGCCTTTCAGCCCGCCCGTCAAGGCGTTATTTATAATAGGTAATGGACCTGCCGGTGCTGTCATAGCCGCTGGCGGCGCTTTTGCCGTTGGCGGTGACGCACTGGACGGTGAAGGAATAGGTGGCGCCGTTCTTGGCGCTCTTCCAGGTGTAGCTGGCGGCGGTGGTGTCGCCCAGCTTCTTCCAGCTGCCGGAGCCGGTCCGGTAGAAGACCCGGTACTTGACCGCGCCAGGGACAGCGTTCCAGGAGACGGACACCCCGGAGGCGGTATTGGTCAGGCCGGTGATCACCGGCGCGGCGATGAAGGTGCCGGTCCGGCCAGCGGCGTTGTAGCCGCTGACGGCGGTGGCGCCGTCGGCGCTGACACACTGGACGGTGAAGGCGTAGCTGACGCCGCTCTGGGCCCCGGGCCAGATGTAGCTGGTGGAGGTCGTGGCGGCCAGCGGAGCCCAGGCGCCGGAACCGGTCTTATAGTAGACTCGGTAATTGACGGCGCCGGTGACCTTGCTCCAGGAGATCTTCATACCCCCGGCGGTGCAGCTGAGGGAGGGGATCTTCGGGGCGGCCACATACTGGATGGAGCGACCGTTGGGGTCATAGTCGCTGGTATAGCTCCTGCCCTTGGCGTCGATGCACCGGACGGTGAAGGCGTAGGTGGTGCCGCTCTTGGCGCTCTTCCAGGTGTAGCTGGTGGAAGTGGTGTCGCCCAGCTTCTTCCAGCCACCCTTGCCGGTCTTGTAGAAGACCCGGTATTTGGCCGCGCCGGGGACGGTGTTCCAGGAGACGGACACCCCGGAGGCGGTGTTGGCCAGGCCGGAGATCACCGGTGCGGAAAGGAAGGTGCCGGTCCGGCCAGAGGCGTTGTAGCCGCTGACGGCGGTACTGCCGTCAGCGCCGACACACTGGACGGTGAAGGCGTACTTGACGCCGCTCTGGGCCCCAGCCCAGATATAGCTGGTGGCGGTGGTGCTCCCCAGCGCCGTCCAAGCGCCGGAGTCGGTCTTATAGTAGACCCGGTAATTGGTCGCCCCCTTGACGGAGGACCAGGAGATACGGACCCCGCCGGTAGTATTGCTGAGGGAGGGGGCCTTTGGGGCGGCCACGTAGGTGATGATCCTGCCGTTGGGGTCATAGTCGCTGGTATAGCTCTTGCCCTTGGAATCGATGCACCGGACGGTAAAGGCGTAGGTGGTGCCGCTCTTGCCCTTCTTCCAGGTGTAGCTGGTGGCGGTGGTGTCGCCCAGCTTCTTCCAGCTGCCGGAGCCGGTCCGGTAGAAGACCCGGTACTTGACTGCACCGGCGGGTTTGGCCCAGGAGAGGGTCACGCCGGAGGCGGTATTGGTCAGGCCGGTGATCACCGGCGCGGCGATGAAGGTGCCGGTCCGGCCAGAGGCGTTGTAGCCGCTGACGGCGGTAGCGCCGTCGGCGCTGACACACTGGACGGTGAAGGCGTAGCTGACGCCGCTCTGGGCCCCGGGCCACGTGTAGCTGGTGGAGGTCGTGGTGGTGAGCGGAGCCCAGGCGCCGGAACCGGTCTTGTAGTAGATGCGGTAATTGACGGCGCCGGTGACCTTGCTCCAGGAGATCTTCATGCCTCCGGTGGTGCTGCTGAGGGAGGGGATGCTCGGGGCGGCCACATATTGGATGGTCCTGCCGTTGGGGTCGTAGTCGCTGGTGTAGCTCTTGCCCTTGGCGTCGATGCACCGGACGGTGAAGGAGTAGGTGGTGCCGCTCTTGCCCTTCTTCCAGGTGTAGCTGGTGGAAGTGGTGTCGGCCAGCTTTTTCCAGCCGCCGGAACCGGTCTTGTAGAAGACCCGGTATTTGGCCGCGCCGGCGACCTTGTTCCAGGAGACGGACACGCCGGAGGCGGTGTTGGCCAGACCGGAGATGGCCGGCGGGGCGAGGAAGGTGATGGACTTTCCGGAGGTATTGTAGGCGCTGGCGCTGCCGTCGGCGGAGAGACCCTGGACGGTGAAGGCGTACTTCGTGCCGCTCTGGGCCCCGGTCCAGATATAGCTGGCGGCGGTGGTGGTGAGCGCCGTCCAGGCGCCGGAGCCGGTCTTATAATAGACCCGGTAATTGACGGCGCCGGTGACCTTGCTCCAGGAGATCTTGACGCCGTTCACGGCATTGCTGAGGGAGGGCGTCTTCGGCGTGGGCACATAGGTGATGGTCCTGCCGTTCGGGTCATAGGCGCTGACGGTGCTCTTGCCGTTTTTGGAGATGCACTGGACGGTGAAGCCATAGACGGTGCCGGCCTTGGGCTTTGTCCAGGTGTAGCCGGCGGCGGTGGTGTCGGCCAGCTTCTTCCAGCTGCCGGAGCCGGTCCGGTAGAGGACCCGGTACTTGACCGCGCCGGCAGACTTGGTCCAGGAGAGGGTCACGCCCTTGGCCGTGTTGTTCAGGGCGGTGAGCTTGGGCGCGGCGATATAGGTGAGGACCTTGCCGGTCTCATCATATGGGCTGAGGGGGTTTTTGCCGTCGGAGGTGACGCACTGGACGGTGAAGGCGTACTTGACGCCGCTCTGGGCCCCGGTCCAGGTATAGCTGGTGGAGGTGGTTTCCGCCAGGGCCGTCCACGGGCCGGAACCGATCCGGTAGAGGACCCGGTACTTGGGCGCGCCGCTCACCGCGCCCCACACGATGGCCGCGCCGTTGGCGGCGTTGGTGGCGGCGGTGAGCTTGGGCGCGGGCAGGGTCTTGGGGCTGGGAGCCTGGACCTGGTAGGTGAAGGAAGCGGTCTTTCCCCGGTAGGTCACCGTGGCGCTGCGGCTGCCCAGGGTGGCTGTGTCAAAGCCGGTGACGGCATACTCACCGGGCGCCAGCAGCTGTCCGCCGCCGCCGCTGTAATGGGCCGTGACGGTCATGCCGGCGGTGCTCACCGCCTCGTCCTGTACATACACAGTCTTGGTGGGCGGGGTGACGCTGATGGACTCCAGCTCGTTGACGATGGTCTTGCGCCGGATGTGGAAGGACCGGTCCATGCTGCGCATGTAGCTGATGAAGAGCTGGTCGCCGGAGACGGAAAGGGTGATCTGCTGGGCGGTGGCGTCCACCTGCTCGCCCTCCCGGGTCCAGGTATCGCTGATGGGATTGTAGCGATAGACGTATATATAGCCGTCGCCGCTGAGGGTGGAGGCCAGCATGTACAGGAAGCCGTTCACGGAGGCCAGTTTGGGGTCGAAGCAGGACAGGTTGGAGGGCTTTCCGGCTGTCCATCCCCGACCGTCATAGCTGTAGACCGTGATCTGGGCGCCGGCGGCCACCACTTTCAGCTGGCTGCCAATGCCGAGCATGCCGTAGGTGTTGGCCGTGATGGGCACGTTGGAGACCTTGGTGAAGCTCTGGGGGCCGTTGCAGCGGAATACCTCCACGTTGTTGCCGGCGGTCCGGAAGGAGACATAGATGACGCTGCCCACGGTGGTGATCTGGGGCTGGCCGCCGCTGCCGGTGAAATATGTGCCCATGTCCTCCAGGGTGCTGCCGTTCAGCCGGAGCATCCGGCCGCGGGTATTGCTCTCGTCATAGACGATGTACAGCACGCCGTTGACCGCCGTCATGGCAAAGGCGTTGTGGGTGCCGGTGTGCAGGGCCGCGTCGGTCCAGGCCCCGGCGGCCAGGTCAAAGGACTTGATCCGGAGCTGATAGGAGGCGTTGAGGTAGCCCAGGTACAGCCGACCGCTGCTGCTGGTCAGGACCATCTCCGTGCCCCGGGAGGCGTTCTCCTTCCAGGGGGCTCCCAGCTGTGTCCAGACAGTGCCGTCGAAGCGGTAGAGGGTGAAGGTGTTGTTCGTGCAGGTGACCATGTACTGCCGTCCCTGGCAGGAGGTCATGGCCACAGACCGGGTGCCGTCGTTCACGTCGGGGGTGTCGGCAAAGCCAGTGTCGTTCCAGAGGTCATAGCTGCCCTCGGAGGGGATGACCACTTCGCAGACCATGTTGCTCCCGCTGACGGCCACGTTCCGGATGACGATGCCGGAGTTGGTCCCGTCGGTGAAGGTCAAAGCGCCGTCGGCCAGGCCCTTGCTCATGTCGGCTGTGCCGATGGAGGTCCGGCCGCTGGAGGGGGAGAGGAAGGCGTCCTGGATGTTCTGCTTCTGGTCCGCGGCGGTGGGGTCGGGCCGGAACACGTAGATGCCGGTCTTCCCGTGGTAGTTGCTCAGGCCGTCCACCGTGGTGTCCACCCGGTAGACGATCAGGCCGGCCTCGCCCTCCTGCATCTTGAGGCTGATCTTGGAGTCCAGCGTGTTCATGGCGAGGATATCCGCGGCGTTCCGCCGGCGCATCTCCACCACGAACAGTTCGTGCTCATTCAGGGGGGAGCGGATGATGAATGCCTGGTCGCCGCCGGACACGCTGGGGTCGCTCAGCGTCAGGGTGGCGGTCTCGGTGACGGTCTTCAGCTGCACCCAGTTGGTGCACTTCATCCGCAGATAGGCCAGGGGCCACGAGGGATACATGGAGGCGGTGGACATGATGTCCCAGAAGCCGACGGGGTAGTCGGTGCCGTGGGCGGTGTACAGGTCAGGATAGCCCAGGGAGTGGAGGAATTCGTGGATGGCCACGCCGGAGCCAGCGGGGACGGTCTGGTCGGCCAGCCGGTAGGTGCTGAGCATGTTGTAGGTGCCGATGTGCTTGCCGGAGACGGTCATGGTGCCGGGGTAGTCGCTCTTGTGGGCGTGATAGGACACGCTGCCGGACTCCGTCTCGCCGGAGCCGCCCTGCATGACGATCGTCACGTTGTCGATGAAGCCGTCTGCGTTCAGGTCGATGCAGCTGCTGTCCAGGGACACCCCCTGGAGAGCTGCCTCGATGATGCCGGAGTCGATGTTGCCGCCCAGGGCCTGGGAGGTGCTGTAGGGGACCTGCACGGCCCGGATGGTCTGGGAGGCGCTGTCATACTGGGGGATGACGTTCAGCACCTCGAACTGACCGTAGGAGATGGTGCGCAGGTAGTTGGTGAAGGAACGGCCATAGGAGCCGTTGTAGATGTCGTAGAGCTTTTTTGCCTTGGCGGGGTCGGTGAAATAGTCGTTCTGCTGGTCATTGAAATAGACGAACAGGACCACGTTGGCAAAGTCCTTTCCTGCCGTGCCCACGGAAAAGGGCGCGGCAGTGTCCGCGCCGATGAGGGACGGACCGTCCGCTGCCGCAGGCGCCGCCGCAGCCACAGGGGCGGACGTGGCCTGGGGCTCCGGGGTCACGATCGGCTCTGCCGTCGCCGCGGGGGCCTCTTCGGTCTGGGGCTCGGCGGTGGGGTCCGGGAGCTGGGGGGCAGGGGGTTCACTGGGCACAGCGGGCACCTCCGTCGCCTCAGGCGCGGAGGTGATGGCCGGCTGCTCCGTGGCGGCGGGTCCGTCGGCATAGGCCGGAACGAACAGGCTCAGCGCCGTCAGCAGCGCCAGGATAAGACTCAGGATGCGTTTTGCCATGGCTTGCAGTTCTCCTTGCTCTCTCCCAAATCTCTGCCGGAGGCCAGGATCTGGACGAGTTTACATATGTTGTCATATTATAACGTATCGCACCGTATGCCCGCAACCATCCGTTGGATACAATTTGAAAATAAATACTTTTCCGGCGGGAGACGCCGGATATGAAAAAATGGGATTGACAACGGCGGGCAGTTCATTTATAATACTTTGGCGACTGTATGAGGTTTGTCCCATGTTTTTAGATCTGCACGAAATCATCGAGGTGCCGGGGAGGAGCGTGCCGTTTCAGTGTGAGCTGGACGGGGAGCGCCTTTCCTTTCCCACGCTGGTGGCCTTCAACGGGCCGGTGACAGCACAGGGGCAGGTGAAAAACACTGCCGGTGTGCTGGAACTGACCGCGGAAGTTCGGGCGGACATGACGGTCCGGTGCGACCGGTGCGGCGTCCCCTTTGAAAAGCGTATGACGCCCCGCTATACCGCTGTGCTCCAGGCCGACGCGGAGGATGCGGACAGCGAAGACGTCTTTCCCCTGGATGGGGACGGCGTGGACGTGTCTGATGTGCTGGAGACGTGCCTGATCCTGGACATGGACCAGAAATTTCTCTGCCGGGACGACTGCAAGGGCCTCTGCCCCACCTGCGGGAAGGACCTGAACGAGGGCCCGTGCGGCTGCAAAAAACAAATCGATCCGAGAATGGCGGCCCTTGGGCGGCTGTTGGATGATATTCAGGAGGTGTGAACGATGGCGGTCCCTAAAAGAAAAGTCTCCCATGCCAGAAAGAGCAAGAGGCGTTCCAGCGTGTGGAAGCTGCGTCTTCCCAAGCTCGTTGCCTGCCCCAACTGCGGCGAGTACCACATGCCTCACCGCGTCTGCCCGGCCTGCGGCAAGTACGATGGGCGCGAGGTCGTCGCTGTGGGCGAGGAGAAGTGATCATTTGCAAGATAAGGGGGCCAGCGCCCCCTTTTTTGCTCTATATGGAGAAGTAGGGAAGTACAACCCGTTTGGGGCGGCATGGGCCGTCCCTAGATTGCTATCATAAACATTAACATGATGACAGGGAAGGAGGCGGAAAGGGGATATGGCGAGACCTCTGGTGGCCATCGTAGGGCGCCCCAACGTGGGCAAGAGCATGCTCTTCAACCGGCTGGCAGGCCGGCGGCTGTCCATCGTGGAGGACACTCCCGGCGTGACCCGGGACAGACTGTACGCCTCCTGCGAGTGGGCGGGCCGGGTCTTTGACATTGTGGACACCGGCGGCATCGAGCCCAACACGGCCAACGAGATCCTGCTGTTCATGCGGGAACAGGCCATGCTGGCCATCGACAGCGCGGACGTGATCGTCATGGTGACAGAGATCGGCACCGGCATCACCGCTGCGGACCAGGACGTGGCCGGCCTGCTCCAGCGCAGCGGCAAGCCCGTGGTGCTGGCGGTGAACAAGATGGACGCCATCGGTCCCAACGACCCGGGCATCTACGAGTTTTACAACCTAGGGCTCGGCGACCCCATCGCCCTGTCCGCCGTCCACGGCCACGGCACCGGCGACCTGCTGGACGCCTGCGTGGCCCATTTCCCGCCCCCGGAGGAGGAGACGGCGGAAGACGGTCGCATCCATGTGGCGGTCATCGGTAAGCCCAATGTGGGCAAGAGCTCCCTCATCAACCGTGTTCTGGGGGAGAAGCGGGTGATCGTGGCGGACATGCCCGGCACCACCCGGGACGCGGTGGATACCCCTGTGGACAACGGGTATGGCAGCTATCTCTTCATCGATACGGCCGGCATCCGCCGCAAGAGCAAGGTCAACGACCGGGTGGAGCGATTTTCTGTCATGCGGGCGCAGCTGGCCGTGGAGCGCAGCGACGTGTGCCTCATCATGATCGACGCCCGGGAGGGCGTCACTGAGCAGGACACCAAGATCGCCGGACTGGCCCATGAGGCGGGAAAGGCCAGCATCATCGTGGTGAACAAGTGGGATCTGGTGGAAAAAGAGACCCGTACCATGGATGAGATGCGCAAACGGGTGAAACAGGACCTGGCTTTCATGGATTATGCGCCGGTGATCTTCATCTCCTGCTTGACGGGACAGCGAACTGGGCGTATATTTGATATGATAAACGCCGCCAATGAACAGGCGTCCATGCGCATCTCCACCGGTCGGCTGAACGACCTGCTGGCCGATGCCCAGGCCCGGCAGCAGCCCCCTACCGACAAGGGCCGCCGCCTGAAGGTCTATTACATGACCCAGACCGGCGTCAAACCGCCGCACTTTGTGGTCTTCTGCAACAGCAGGGAGCTGTTCCACTTTTCTTATCAGAGATATATTGAGAACCGCATCCGGGCGACTTTTGGCCTGGAGGGGACTCCGGTCCGGCTGACGATCCGTCAGAAAGGAGAAAACGAATGAAAGTCACGCTTCTCTGCATCCTCATCGCCGTATTGAGTTACGGCCTGGGCGCGTTGAATGGGGCCATGATCCTCAGCAAATTCATCTTTCATAAGGACATCCGCAAGTATGGCTCCCACAACGCGGGCTATACCAACTTCGTGCGGGTGTTCGGGACCAAGTGGGGCCCGGCGGTCTTTGCGGTGGATGTGCTGAAGACGGCCATCGCGGTGTTGGCGGGCGGCCTTTTGATGCTGATCGTGGACCGCAGCGGTGATTTCGTGACGGTGGGACGGCTGCTTGCCGGCTTCTGCACGGTGCTGGGGCATATGTATCCCATCCAGTACCAGCTCCGGGGCGGCAAGGGCGTGGCCTGCTGCATGGCCACCCTGTGGCTGGCGGACTGGCGCGTGGGCCTGGTAGCCACAGGCGTGTTCGTCATCGTCATCGCGTTTTCCCAGTATGTGTCCCTGGCCAGCATGTGCGCCTGCTTCGTCGGGGCGCTGGCGACGTGGGTGTTCACGCCCAGCGAGCATCTGAAGGGCGTGTGCGGCACGCTGGTGCTCATCATGGCGCTGCTCATCATCTGGCGCCACCGGGGGAACATCTTCCGCATCCTGGAGCACCGGGAGCCCCGGGTCAAATGGGGCCGGGCGCAGACCGACCGCCGTATGCGGGACGACAAGTTTTAAGCTGTGATACGACAGAAAGGGCGCTCTCCGGACAGGAGAGCGCCCTTTTCATGCCGCCGTTCCGTCTTCGGCCCGGCGGTCCGGGCAGGGGTCTATTTCAGGTCCTCGTTGTAGACGGCCCGGTCGCCGCCGATGAATTTGGGGCGGGTGCGGGCGGCCAGGACCATGGCCTGGCCCAGACTGCTGTTCTCCAGCTGCAGGGGCACGGCCACCTCCTTCAGGTGCATGCCGATGAGCACGCCGCCGATGTCCAGGCCCGCGTCGGCCCGGATGTGCTCCAGCACCACCGGGTTGGGCAGGGACTTATAGGCCGCCGTGGCGAAGCTGCCGCCGGCCTTGGGCTGGGGCACCACGTTCACGATCTCCGCGCCGGGCACCGCCTTGGCCTCCGTGATGATGGCCCGATTCAGATGCTCGCAGCACTGGGCGGCCAGATAGATGCCCTTGGTATACAGGACCCGGTAGATGCCCTCGAAAATGACCTGCCCCACCTCGGGGGCGGAGGCCTTGCCGATCTTGCCGCCGTTGACGGTGCTGGTGCTGCAGCCGACCACCACGATCTGGCCCCGGCGCAGTCCGGCTCTCTGGACCAGTTCCTCCGCCGCTGCCGCCGCCTGGGCGCGGATCTGTTCCAATGCTTCCAACTCTGTCATTGCCTTCTCCTTTCCCGCCTGGGGCGAGGTGTGATGTTCTGTATTTTAAAACATTTCCGCCGGAAAAACAAGGCCCCCGGCAGGGCGGGGAATGTAATTTCTGGTTGACAGACCCCCACATTTTTTATATAATAACCAAGTTACTGCGCATAAATGAAACAACGCGCCAACTAACGGCGGCCCTGCCGCCGATGAGTAATTCAGAACAGAAAGGACGAAACGAAAAATGCTGCGAACCTATCAGCCCAAGAAGCGTCATGCCCAGAAGGAGCACGGCTTCCGCAAGCGCATGTCCACCCGCAACGGTCGGAAGGTCATCTCCGCCCGCCGCGCCAAGGGCCGCAAGAAGCTGAGCTACTGACAAGCACGCCGGTGACCGGGGAACCGTGAAGACGACGACCTCCCTGAAGCTGGACCGGGATTTCCGCCGGGTCTACCGCAAGGGCGCCAGCGCCGTGCGGCCCTGCCTGGTGCTGTATGCCCGCAGGACCGGCGGCCGGGAAAACCGCCTGGGCATCACTGTCACCGCCAAGGTGGGCAAGGCCCACACCAGAAACCTGGTGCGCCGCCGTCTGCGGGAGATATACCGCCTGCATGAAGACGGCATCCGCATGGGGTATGATTTTGTGGTGGTGGCCCGGACACGGGCCGCGACGGCGGAATACGGGCGGCTGGAAAAAGAATTCCTGTCCGCGAGCCAAGAGCTGGGGGCGGCGCTGTGAAGCGGCTGCTGCTGGCTATCGTCCGTTTTTACCGGAAGCGCATCTCCCCGTTCACAAGACCAAGCTGCCGGTTCATCCCCACCTGCAGCGAGTATGCCCTCATCGCCATCGAGCGATACGGGGCATGGAAAGGCGGGTGGCTGGCTTTGAAGCGCATCCTGCGTTGCCACCCATTCCACCGGGGGGAACACGATTTTTACGACCCTGTACCGTAAATAGGAGAGAAGTATGTTAAAAGCTATCGCAAAGCCTTTCGGCAAGCTGATGCTCCTGCTCTACAACCTGACGGGCAACTACGGCGTGGCCATCATCCTGTTCGCGTTGGTCGTGAAGCTCATCATGCTGCCGTTCCAGCTCAAGAGCAAGAAGAGCATGATGCGCATGAGCCGCATGACGCCCCGTCTCAAGGAGCTGGAGAAGAAATTCGGCAACGACCAGCAGCGGTACCAGCAGGAGATGGCCAAGCTCTATAAGGAGGAGGGCGTCAACCCCATGGGCGGGTGCCTGTGGAGCCTGTTGCCGTTCCCCATCCTGATCGCCCTGTACCAGGCCATCCGTTACCCCCTGACCATCATGATGGGCGTGGCGGAGGACCTTATGGCAGAGGGCGGCGCCGCCTATCAGCTGCTGCAGCAGCTGGGGTATCAGACCGCCACTGGACGGTCCATGTACTATGACCAGATCTTCCAGTCCAAGTTCATCACGGAAAATCTGGCGGCGTTCCAGAACATCTCGGATAAGTTCCAGGCCATCAGCTATAAGTTCCTGGGCCTGGACCTGAGCCAGGTGCCCCAGTTCTCCTTCTGGAAGTGGGATTTCAGCGACACCTCTCAGTGGCTGCCGGCCCTGGGCCTGTTCATGATCCCGGTGCTCAGCGCCCTGCTGAGCTGGCTTTCCATGAAGGCCGCCAACGCCGCCAACCCCCAGACCGCCGATACCCAGCGGCAGATGCGGACCATGAACCTTATCATGCCGCTGATGAGCCTCTACATCTGCTTTACCATGCCCGGCGTCATGGGCATCTACTGGATCGCCCAGAGCGTGTTCGCCATGGCCCAGGACATCATCCTGAACAAGGTCTATAACAAGCAGCTGGACATCGAGGATGCGGACCGCATCCAGCGGGAGAAGGCCAAGGAGGCCGAACTGGAGGCCAAACGCCAGGAGACCGAGCGGCTGAAGGCCGAGGGCATCACTGTAGAGAACAAGAACACCTCCAAGAAGAACAAGCGCGCCGTGGCCGCCCAGAAGGAAGTGGAGCGGAAGGCCGCCGAGGCCCGGGCTGCGAAGCTGGCCAAGAAGGGCCTGTCCGAGGAGGATATCCCCGCGTCCCAAGTGGGCGACCGGCGCTATGCCAGGGGCCGGGCCTATGTGCCTGACCGGTATACCAATCCCGAGACGGCGGAGGAGAAGACCCTCGCCGCCGCGGCGGAGAGCGAGGCCCATGAGGAGCCTGCCGCCCCGGAGGAGGCGGTACCGGAAGCGCCCGCGGCGGACAGCGCGGCGGCGCCTGCGGAGGCCGGGTCCGAGATGGTGACAGCGGCGGAGACCGCTCCGGAGGAGGCCCCCGCCGGAACGGAGAGCGAGAGCGAAGAGCAAGCGCCTGAGACGGAGGAAGAAGAGAAGCCGTCGGAGGGCGAGGAGTAAACGGAGGAAGAGCACTTTTATGCAGAAATCGATCGAAGTCCGTGGAAAGACGACGGACGACGCCCTGGCAAAGGGCCTGGCGGAGCTGGGCCTGGAGCGGGACGATGTGTCAGTCGAGATCATAGAGCGGGGCAAGAAAGGCGTATTTGGCATCGGCGCCGTGGAGGCGGTGATCCGCATCTCCTATGAGGCCCCGGACGAGGCCCCCGCTCCCAAGACCGCCGCTCCGGCGGCAAAACCCGCGCCGGCCCCCGCGCCGGTCCGCCAGGAGGCCCCCAAGGCCCCCGCGGCAAAGCCCGCGCCTGCGGCAAGACCCGCTCCGGCGGCGGCAAAGCCTGCGCCCGCGCCGCAGCCCTTCCAGAAGGCGGAGGGGACCCAGGCCGAGCAGACAGAGCAGTTTTTGAAGGGCCTGCTGGCCCATATGGGCGTAGAGGCGGAGATGTCCATCCGTCCCCGGGAGGCCGGCGGTCTGGACGTGCAGCTCAGCGGCGACCACATCGGCGCCGTCATCGGCCGCCGGGGCGAGACCCTGGATGCCATCCAGCATCTGACCAACTATGTGGTGAACCGGGGCAGCGACCGCCACGCCCACATCAATGTGGACGCGGAGAACTACCGGGCCAAGCGTGAGGACTCCCTGGTCCATCTGGCGGAGAAGATGGCGGAAAAGGCCATCAAGTATAAGCGCAGCATGGCCCTGGAGCCCATGAACTCCTATGAGCGCCATGTGATCCATACCGCCCTGCAGGACTACGAGGGCGTCACCACCAGCTCCATCGGTACGGAGCCAAACCGCCGGGTCGTGGTCTCCTATGTGAAGCCGGAGACAAAGAAAGAACCTTCCGGCTACAAAGAGTGGTGTTAATCTGAACTGCAATGGGGACGGCTTTGGCCGTCCCGATTGCTATACATTCTGCTTGCAACGGAGGACAGCTCCATGGTATTTTCCAGCGCCATATTCCTGTTCGCGTTTTTCCCGGCGGTGTTTGCCGTGTACCGGCTCGTCCCGGGCATGAAGGGCAAAAACGCCGTTCTTGTCCTGGTCAGCCTGGTGTTCTATTGCTTCGGCCGGCTGGCCCATCTGCCGCTGCTGCTGGCTTCCATCCTGGTCAACTGGGCCGCGGGACGGCTGCTGGGAAAGACGGAGGATAAGAAAAAGCGCCGGGCAGTCGTGACGGCTGCCGTGGTGTTCGACCTGGGGCTCATGGGCGTTTTCAAGTATCTGGATTTCATCGTGGAGAACATCAACGCCATCTCCGGCGCGGCCATCCCCCTGCCGGGTATCTCTCTGCCCCTGGGTATCTCCTTTTTCACCTTCACGGCCATGAGCTATGTGATCGAGGTCTACCGCAAGCCCGGGAACATGGCGGAGAGCCTGCTGGATACGGTGCTGTACATATCTCTGTTCCCCACCATCTCGTCCGGCCCCATCGTGAGCTGGAAGACCGCCCGGCCCCAGATGAGGGAGCGGACCTGCTCGGCGGAAAAGACCGCTCAGGGCATCCGCCGGTTCATCGTGGGCATGGGGAAAAAGCTGCTCATCGCAGACATCGTGGGGAAGATGGTGGACGGCATTTACACCGGCTCCGCGCTGGACGCCCGCCTGGCCTGGCTGGGAGCGCTGGGCTATGCCGTACAGATCTATTTCGACTTTGCCGGATACTCCGATATGGCCATCGGCATCGGACAGGTGTTCGGCTTTGCCCTGCCGGAGAACTTTGACCGGCCCTATACCGCCCTCGGCCTGACGGACTTCTGGAAGCGCTGGCACATCAGCCTGACCACTTGGTTCCGCAATTATCTCTATATGCCGCTGGTCATGAGCCGGCCCCTGCAGAAGCTCTATAAGAAATGGGCGGCCAGATACGGTCGGGCCAAGGCCAACAAGCTGTCCATCCTCATCCCCATGGCGGTGGTGTGGCTGCTGACGGGCCTGTGGCACGGGGCGGCCTGGAACTATGTGCTGTGGGGAGCATGGCACGGGCTGTTCTGCGCCCTGGAGGGCGTGGGGCTCATCCGCACCAAGGGACTGGAAAAGTCCTTCGGGGGACGGCTGCTCCTGCGGCTGTACACCTGGGCGGTGATACTGCTGGGGGTGGTTCTGTTTCGGGCCGGGAGCCTGGCTCGGGCGGGGCAGATGTTCTCTGCCATGTTCACCGGCTGGAAGTTCCTGCCGGCGGCCACGCTCCAGCTGCAGATCCTGTGTACGCCTCTGACGGTGTTCTGCCTTGTGCTGGGCACGGTCCTGTCTGTCGTCCGGCTGCCTGCCCTTGGCGGACGGACGGAGAAGTGGGCGCAGCCGCTGTCCTATGTGCTGGCGCTGGGACTTCTGGTCCTGTGCGTCATGAACATGGCCCAGAGCGGTTTCCAGCCGTTTATCTACGGCGTGCAGTTCTGAGGGGAGGGCGTGAGATGAAGAAAGTCGGATACATTCTGTTCAGCGCGGTCTTCTTTCTGGCCTGTCTGGTCCCCTCAGTGGGTATGCTGATCAAGGGGCCGGCCCCGGCGGCGGCCAATGAGATCCCCGCTGCCAGGCCCAGTCTTGTCAAAATGGACGGCAGCTGGAACAAAAACGTCCTGTCCGAGCTGCAGACCTATATGTCCAACGGCTTCTTCCTGCGGCTGGAGGGCATCACCGCCTGGGACACCGTGGCAGCGAAGGTGTTCGACACCTCCGCCAACGACGACGTGCTCATCGGGCCGGACGGCTGGCTGTTCTACGGCGAGGCGGTGAACGATATCTCCGGCGCCGGTCAGATGACGGACCGGGAGATCTGGTGCGCCGCCCGGGGACTGGCCCTCATGCAGGAGTACGCCCAAAGCCAGGGCGCGGATTTCCTCTTCACCGTCCCCTGCGGCAAGTACACCCTCTATCCGGAACACGCGCCCTCCTATGTGACCGTGGCCGAGAGCGGCAACCGGGAACGGCTGGAGGCGGAGCTGGCGAAACAGGGTGTTAATTATGTAAACCTTTATGAGACGTTTACCGGGGTGGACGAGGAGCTCTACTGGCGGTGGGACAGCCATTGGCACAGCCGGGGCGCAGCCCTGGCGGCGGACGCCATCCTGGCCGCGGCGGGGAGCCAGACGGACTATTTTGCCGGGCCCTTCACGCCGGTCCTGAACCACACCGGCGACCTGTACGAAATGCTCTATCCCACGGGAAAAGCCCTGGAAAATGACTATAGCTGGGGCCCGGGCTTCACCTTCCAGTACCTCAGCAACTTCCACTCGGCGGACGACATCACCATCGAGACGGAGAACGCCGGGGCAGAGGGGAGCCTCATCATGTTCCGGGACTCCTCCGGCCGGAGCCTCTACCCCTTCATGGCCCAGAGCTTCGGACGGGCCTACTTCTCCCGGCAGAATAACTATCGTTTAGATTATGTAAACCAGCAGTCCGCCACGCTCGTGGTGACGGAGATCGCCGAACGGACGCTGCCGTATCTGCTGCGGTATCCGGCGGTATACCCGGCTCCGGCGCGGGATGCGTCCGTGCTGGACGGGGCGGCTGCCCTGGAGAGCGAGCTGACCGCGGAGGACCCGGACAAGACCATGGAGGGATACGTGAAGCTCACCGGGACCCTGCCGGAGACGGCGGCGGACGCGGCGGTGTACCTGTCCGTGGACGGAGCGGTGTATGAGGCCATCCCCAACGAGGGCGCCTTCACCGCCTATCTGCCCGGGGACACAGACTGGCAGAGCGCTCAGGTCTACGTGGGATGACGGGAGGAGATACACATGGAACTGCATGAGGCGCTGGCACGGCTGGAGACCGTGCAGAGGAAGCTGTTTGCCTACAATACGGCCAGCTCCGCCCTCTATCTGGACGGGGCCACGGTGGCGCCCCGGGATACGGCGGAGGGCCGGGGCGTGGCCCTGGGCGTCCTGGCGGGGGAGCAGCACAGGCTGATGACGGACCCGGCACTGGCCCAGGCCCTGGCGGTGCTGGAGCAGCGGCGGGACGAACTGGACCGGCTCCATGTCCGGGAGGTGGAGGAGCTGGGCAGGTCCGTCCGGCAGCTCACCCGCATCCCGGCGGAGGAGTACATGGCCTACGCGGAGCTCACGAACGAGGCGGACAGCGTGTGGAAGCGGGCCAAGGAGACCAGTGATTTTGCGCTGTTCCGGCCCTGCCTGGAGAAGCTGGTGGAGTACAACCGGCGGTTTGCCGGGTACTATGACCCGTCGAAGGCCCCCTATGACGCGCTTTTGAACGAGTATGAGCGGGGCGTGGACACGGCCTATCTGGACGGATTTTTCCGCACGCTCCGGGAGAAGCTGGTGCCCCTCATCCGGGCCGTGGGGGAAAAGCCCCAGCCGGATGTGCGCTTCCTGCACCGGTACTACCCGGCGGCGCGGCAGCGGGCGTTTTCCGACTACCTGATGCAGGTGATGGACCTGGACCGGCGCCACTGCGGCATCGGAGAGACGGAGCACCCCTTCACCCTGAACTTCACCAGCCGGGATGTGCGCATCACCACCCACTATTATGAGGACGACCTGGCAAGCTCCATGTACTCGGTGATCCATGAGGGCGGTCATGCCCGGTATGAGCTGGACGTGGACCCCCAGGTGGAGTACACGGTCCTGGCGGGAGGCGCCTCCATGGGGGTGCATGAGAGCCAGAGCCGGTTTTATGAGAACATCGTGGGCCGGTCCCGGCCCTTCATCGAGGCCATCTTCCCGAAGATGCGGGAGCTGTTTCCGGAGCAGCTGGCCGGCGTGACGCCGGAGATGTTCTGGCGGGCAGTGAACCGGGCCGAGCCATCCCTCATCCGCACGGAGGCGGACGAGCTGACCTACTCCCTGCATATCATGGTCCGCTATGAGATCGAAAAGGCCCTCATCGGCGGTACCCTGGCGGTGAAGGACGTGCCGGAGACCTGGAACAGGCTCTACAAGGAGTATCTGGGCCTGGAGGTGCCGGACGACGCCCGGGGATGCCTGCAGGACTCCCACTGGTCCGGCGGCAGCTTCGGCTATTTTCCCTCCTATGCCCTGGGCAGCGCCTACGGCGCCCAGATGCTCCGGAACATGGAAAAGGAGATGGACGTCTGGGGTCCGGTGGGGAAGGGCGATCTGAGCCATATCACCGCCTGGCTCACCGAAAAGGTCCACCGGTACGGCAATCTTCTGACTCCGGCCCAGCTGGTGGAAAATGCCTGCGGCGTCTTCGACCCCACGGCCTACACGGACTACCTGACGAAGAAGTACACGGAGCTTTATGGCTTATAAACGGGGCCAGCACGCGGCACGCCTGCCGCATGGGGAGAGGAGCAGCGGAACGGACTCGGCCTGCCGCTTGCGGCGGGACGAGGGATATGGAGCTTGTGACGACGATGTATAAGATACTCATTGTGGAGGATGACGGGGCCCTGGCTGCGGCCATGGAAAAGCAGATCACCTCCTGGGGCCATGAGGTCCGGTGCGTCCGGGACTTTCAGAACGTACTGGGAGAGTTTCTGGACTATGACCCCCATCTGGTGCTGCTGGACATCGGGCTGCCCTTTTTCAACGGCTACCACTGGTGCAGCGAGATCCGGCGGGTGTCCAGCGTGCCGGTGGTGTTCATCTCCTCCGCCTCGGACAATATGAACATCGTCATGGCCATGACCATGGGCGGGGACGATTTTTTGCCCAAGCCGGTAGACCTGGCCGTGATGACCGCCAAGCTCCAGGCGGTGCTGCGCCGGACCTATGACCTGGGCGGAAAGATACCCGTGCTGGAGCACCGGGGGGCGGTGCTCAACCTGAACGACGCCAGCCTCACCTATGAGGGCAGGCGGGTGGAGCTGACGAAAAACGAGTTCCGCATCCTCCAGACCCTCATGGAGAACAAGGGGAAGGTGGTCAGCCGGGACACCCTCATGACCCGTCTGTGGCAGATGGACGCCTATGTGGAGGAGAACACCCTGACCGTGAACGTGACCAGGCTGCGGAAGAAGCTGGAGGAGGCGGGCCTGCGGGATTTCATCGTCACCCGCGTGGGCGCGGGCTATATCGTGGGGTGATGAGATGAGGGAGAAGAATCTGTTCTGGACCTATCTCCGGAACTGCCGGCGGGGCATGGCCGTGTTTGCCCTGTTCGCCGGCATTTTTGCTGTGGTGTTTTACCTCTACGATGTCCAGGCAGAGGCGGTCGCCTATGCCGCGGGCCTGTGTGTGCTGGCGGGTGCGGGCCTGCTGGCCGCCGGGTATGTGCGCTTTAAGCGGGAGCACATGGAAAGGCTCGCGGCGCTGGAGAACATCCTGATCCTGACGGAGCCGCTGCCCCCGGCGGCCACCCCGGCGGAGGCGGATTTCCGGGCCATGGCGGAGCAGATGAAGGCGGCCTATGGCCGGCTCGTCAACGACACGGAGCAGGCCCGGCGGGAGCATCTGGACTGGTACACCGCCTGGGTCCACCAGATCAAGACCCCCATTGCCGCCATGCAGATGACCCTCCAGGGGGAGGACACCCCGGAACACCGGGCCATGGAGGGGGAACTGTTCCGGGTCCGGCAGTATGCGGAGATGGCCCTGACCTATCTGCGGCTGGGGGAGGGGAGCAGCGATCTTGTCATCCGCACCTGCGCTCTGGATGGGATCATCCGCCAGGCGGTGCGCAAATACGCGCCCCAGTTCGTGGGCAAGCGGCTGTATCTGCATTACGATGGCACGGAGGAAAAGGTGCTCACCGATGAGAAATGGCTGAGCTTCATCCTGGAACAGCTTTTGGACAACGCGGTGAAGTATACGAACGCGGGCGGCGTGACCATCGAAGTGAGCGGGGAGAAGGTGCTGTCCATCGCGGACACGGGCATCGGCATCGCCCCCGAGGACCTGCCGCGGATATTTGAAAAGGGCTTCACCGGCTACAACGGCCGGTCGGACAAGTCCGCCACGGGGTTGGGACTGTATCTCTGCCGCCGGTCCGCGGAAAAGCTCCGCCACAAGCTCTGGGCGGAATCGGAGCCGGGGAAGGGCAGTACGTTTTATCTGGATATGCACAGCGATGCGCTGGAAGTGGAGTGAGCTTACAGAATTGTCACCTCCGAGGGCCGAAATGTCACGGGATTCGATTTCGGCCTCCGGGGGCCTTTGTTACAATGGGACGCGTAAAGGAGGTCATGACATATGACGATGCTTGAAGTGCAGAACCTGGGCAAGATCTATACCGGCCGGTTCGGGGCCAACCAGGTGCGAGCTCTCTCCAACGTGTCCTTCTCTGTGGAGAAGGGGGAGTATGTGGCCATCATGGGCGAGTCCGGCTCCGGCAAGACCACCCTTCTCAATATCCTGGCGGCCTTTGACAAGCCCACCGGGGGCAAGGTGATCCTGGAGGGCCGGGACCTGGCCGACATCCAGGAGGACGAGCTGGCGGCCTTCCGGCGGGACAGCCTGGGCTTCGTGTTCCAGGACTTCAACCTGCTGGACACCTTCAACCTCCGGGACAACATCTTTCTGCCCCTGGTGCTGGCGGGAAAGGGTTATGTGGAGATGGCCCAGCGCCTCCAGCCCATCGCCCAGATGATGGGCATCACCGACGTGCTGACCAAGTATCCTTATGAGGTCTCCGGCGGACAGAAGCAGCGGGCCGCTGTGGCGCGGGCCGTCATCACGGCCCCCAAGCTCCTGCTGGCCGACGAGCCCACCGGCGCGCTGGACTCCAAGTCCTCCGACGGGCTGCTGGACCTGTTCGCCTCCCTCAACGGGCAGGGCCAGACCATCCTCATGGTCACCCACTCCACCAAGGCGGCCAGCCACGCCGGGCGGGTGCTCTTCATCAAGGACGGGGAGCTGTTCCACCAGATCTACCGGGGGGACAGCACCAATGAGCAGATGTACCAGAAGATATCGGACACCCTGACACTTCTGGCTACGGGAGGCAGCGTCCATGAATAAGGGGCTTTATAGGCGGCTGGCCCTGCAGAACCTGCGAAAGAACAGCCGGGCGTACGGCCCCTTCCTGCTGGCAGCGGTGCTGACGGTGGCGATGTTCTACATCATATTGTCCCTGTCCGTGGATTCGGGACTGGAATCCATGACCGGGGCTACCACCATCCAGGTGGTCATCCGCTACGGCGTGGTCGTGGTGGGACTGTTCGCGGTGATATTTCTCTTTTATACCAACAGCTTCCTCCTCAAGCGGCGGAAACGGGAGTTCGGCCTTTTCAACGTGCTGGGGCTGGAGAAGAGGCATCTGGCGAAGGTGATCGGCTTTGAGACCCTGTATGTGGCCGGACTGAGCCTGATCCTGGGGCTGGTGCTGGGGATGGCGCTGAACAAGCTTCTGCTTCTGGTGGTGGCGAAGATCCTCGGCGCGCCCGCGCCCCTGGGCTTTACGGTGGGACCCCGGGTGATCCTCTGGGTGATGGGTGTCACGGCGGCCCTGTTCGGCGGCATCTTTCTTTTGATGTTCCTCTACGGCATCCGGCAGGTGTATGTGGCCCGGCCTGTGGAGCTTCTCCAGGCGGAGCACGCCGGCGAGCGGGAGCCCAGGGCCAAGTGGTTCATGGCCCTGCTGGGGGCGGTATGCCTGGGGGCCGGGTACTACATCGCCGTGACCACCACGGACGTGATCCAGGCCATGTTCCTGTTCTTTGTGGCGGTGGTGCTGGTCATCGTCGGGACATATCTGCTGTTCACCGCCGGGAGCATCGTTTTTCTGAAGCTCCTCAGAAAGAACAGGCGTTATTACTACAAGACCCGGCACTTCACCGCCGTCAGCGGCATGATGTACCGGATGAAGCAGAACGCCGTGGGCCTTGCCAACATCTGCATTTTATCCACCATGGTGCTGGTGATGGTTTCCGGTACCAGCTGTCTGATGCTGGGCATGAACTCCAGTCTGATGGAGCGCTATCCCTATGACGTGAACATCTCCCGGAGCAACGCTGAGACCATCGCCCTGGTGAAGGACGCCGTGGCGGATGCCCGCATCATCCCGGAAAACGAGACGGAGTATTCCTATATCACCTTTGCCGCCTACATCGTGCCCGGCGAGCTGGCAGCCACCGCGAACTATACTCTGGATACGCAGTCTGCCCTGGCGGACGTGATGGTGGTGGATCTGGCCGACTATAATCGCTGTACCGGCCAGAGCCTGACCCTGGCCCCGGACGAGATATTGCTGAAGGTGGTGCGGACGGACTATGAGGCGGACACCCTGACGCTTCTGGGCAGGACTTATTCCGTCAAAAACCAGGTGGAGCACATGGTGAAGTACGGCAATATGACCGCCAATCTCACCAGCTCCTGGTACATCGTGGTGCCGGACAGGTCGGAGCTGGCCCGCATCGATGCCGCCCTGGCAGCGGCGGAAGGTATGGCGGGATCGGAGCAGTATCAGGACGGCAGCGTGTATAAGCTGTGTCAGTTCTATGGCTTTGACGTGGTGGGCGGCGACGAGCAGACCGCCCTGAACGCCCGGCTGGCCATCCGGGAACGGTGGACCGAGGCAGCCGATGACGGGTCCGTGGACCTGGACGGCACCTATGAGATCCGGGCCTGGGAGCGACAGGACTTTGTGAGCCTGTACGGCAGTCTCTTTTTCCTGGGGATGTTTTTGGGGCTGCTGTTCACCATGGCGGCCATCCTCATCATCTATTACAAGCAGGTCTCCGAGGGACGGGACGACCGGGAGCGGTTCCAGATCATGCAGAAGGTGGGTATGAGCCGCTATGAGGTCAAAAGGACCATCCACGCCCAGGTGCTGATCGTGTTCTTCCTGCCCCTGGTGACGGCGGGGCTGCACACGGGCTTTGCCTTCCCCATCATCAACCGGGTGCTGTCTCTCTTCAACCTGATGGGCACGAATTTCTACATCTGGTGCGTGCTGGGCTCTTTCGGCGTCTTCGCGGTGCTCTACGCCGTCGTCTATCTTCTCACCGCCCGGACCTATTACCGGCTGGTGAGCATGTGAAAGGAGTGCGGATATGAAAAAACGAATGACAGCGGCGGTCCTGGTATTGCTGTTGGCGGGCCTGCTCCTGCCGGGGTGCAGCAAGGATGAGGTGCTGGACCTGTACGGCGCAGCGGTGGCCGTGGCGGGGAACGTGGGATTGGACAGCTTCCTGACTCTGAAGGGAGACCGGGAGTTCGGGGAGGACAGATATACCGGGACCTATAAGGCGGAGTACGAGGATTTCACCGGCCAGGAGTGCCCCTTCGGGGGGACCATGCTCCAGCGGCGGAAGGAGGAGCGCGTACAGGTCGAATGTACCGTCGAGAGCGAGTCCGGCGAGGCGAGGCTCATCTGGAACTGCGGCGCTGATAAGCCGGTGGTGATGGCTGAAGGGGAGGGGACGTTCACACAGACGGCCTATCTGGCCCCGGGGAGCAATTACTTCAACCTGGAATTTGAAGGCTTTACCGGCAGTGTCGAATTGAAGATCGAATAGCGCCGGGCGCCCCGCGGACAGCGGGGCGCTCAGTCATGCTGCGCTTCCTTGACAAATGCGGCGGGGGGGTACAATACCAAAAATTAATACAGGTCAGGACCAGAACATTTGTCACCAAAAAGCAGCAAGATGTTGTGGAAACGGGCGGGTGGATTGACATTATATGGGAAGAAGGATATAATAAGGCCCTGTGTGCCGGCACCGTCGAAGCGCCGGTCCGCAGCAGAGAGACACCGAACGGAAAAATCGCCCCCATGCGGATTATAAACTTAATTGAACAATAGTGGACACGGCACGCGGAATATGTTATAATCCATAGGATAACGGTTAGATTTATTGTATGTGAGAGGTGACGAATCATGGGTGACCAGACCTCAGGAAGACATTTGAATCAGCAGGCGTCTGGCGCGCAGCCGGAGCGGCCTGTCCGGACAGGGGAGAACGGAGCGCAGAGACCCCGTCCCGCTGCCAGACAGACTTCCGGGGCTGCGAGACCGGTGAATACGGCCCGCACGGCAGGTCCCTCCGGGACCGGTCGTCCGGCACAGCCTGTGAATACAGCCAGAAGCGCGTCCGGCGCCCGGTCGGCGAATGCTCCCAGAAGCGCGTCCGGCGCCCGGCCGGCGAATGCCCCCCGGAGCGCATCCGGCGCCCGGCCGGCAAACGCCCAGGGGGCCAGGCCGTCCAATGGCCAGGTCCGTCAGGGCGGACAGGCCGTATCCCAGCGTCAGGCGCGGGGCACTGCCCCCGCCCGTCCGTCCGGTCCGAACGGACCCAAGCGGCCCGGCGGGAAAAAACAGGGACCTTCCGGAGACCTGATCCTGCGCTATGCCGTTCTGGCGGCGCTGTTCGTGTCGATGGTGGTATTTGCCGTCATGCTCGGCATGACCAAGATGCTCTCCGGCAAATACCTGGTCATCATTTGCATCCTGTTGCTGGTGATCCTGGGCATCGTCGCGGCGCTTTTGCTGGTCTTTGGGAGAAGACGCCGCCCCTGGGCCGGTATTGCGGTGGCCGGCGTTTTGGCGATCATCATGATCGTCGGAAGTGTTGCGGCCATGCGCGGCGTCAAGACCCTCCAGACGATCACCTCCCCGGAATTCAGCGTGTCCCATATCGGCATCTATGTGAAGAACGACGATCCGGCGCAGTCGCTGGATGATGTGGGCTCGTATACATTTGGCATTTTGGATGCGATGGGACGAGAATATGTGGACAAGGCCATTGAGGACATCAACGAGCTTTTGCCCGCGCCCATCAGCGTGGTAGAGTATGCCAGCCCTCCGCAGATGGTAGATGCGCTGTTTGACGGCAGCGTGGGTGCAGTGATTACGGATGTGTCGTATATCGAAGGGCTTGGGGAGCTGGACGAGTACAAGCAGACCGTGTCGATGATGCGCGAGATCACCAACATGAACGTGGAGATCAAGGTGGAGCCCTCTCCCACGCCGGAAGCGGTGGAGGAGACGGCTGAGAAGCACGTCTATACCGCGCTCATCAGCGGCATCGACAGCCGCAACGGCCTGGTCCGCAGCAGCCTGAGCGACGTGAATATCCTGGTGACGGTGAATACCCAGACCCACCAGGTGCTGATGGTCTCCACGCCCCGTGATTACTTCGTGCCCTTCTCCAACACCGGTACCAACGACAAGCTGACGCACACGGGCTGGTATGGCATCGAGGTGTGCATGGATACGATCGGGGATCTCTACGGCGTGGATATCGACTACTACTTCCGCGTGAATTTTGAGGGCTTCGTGAACATCATCGACGCCCTGGGCGGCGTGACGGTGGACTCGGAGAAGAGCTTTACCGCAGGCGGCTATAGCTTCAGCAAGGGCCAGAATACCCTGAACGGAGCACAGGCGCTGGTCTTTGCCAGGGAGCGTAAATCCTTTGCAGAGGGCGATCGGCAGAGAGGCAGGAATCAGATGGCGGTCATCCGTGCCGTCATCAACAAGGCGTTGTCCCCGGAGCTGCTGACCAGCTACAATTCCCTGCTCAAGGCCGTTGAGGGCAGCTTTGAGATGTCGGTGCCCTACGATCTCATCGCAGCTATGGTGCGGGAGCAGCTGGATACAGGCGCGGCCTGGAACATCGTCAGTTACAGCGTCACCGGCTCCGACAGCTACGCCACGTCTCCGCTGCTGGGGATGAACGTATATGTGATGGTGCCCGATGAGGCCACGGTGAATACGGCAAAGGGACTGATCGATCAGGTGATGAACGGCCAGACCGTCACAGCACCTGCCAGCTGAAACTGACAGAATAATGATATAAAACGGACCCGGCAGACACTGTCTGCCGGGTCGTTGCTTAAAATATATTCTATTTACATTGAAAATATCTTCAAAACAGGCCCGAGAAGAAGTTCACGAGGCTCTGGAAGAATTGGCCGACTTTCGCGCCGAAGCCGGACGCCTGCTGGGCGTACTGGGTGACGGTGGAGATGGTGCTCTGGAACTGCTCCACACGCGCCTGGAGCTCATCCGTGGACAGGCCCTCCAGCGTGCGGCAGAGGCTGATGAGCTGGCTGACTGTGCCGTCGTCCAGGGCATAGCCATATTGCCCGGCGATCTCGCCGATCTGACTGCGCAGGTCATCGTCCGACATGTTCTGGGTCTCGTCCAGCAGCAGCTTCAGCTCCCCAACGATGGCCACGGCATCGATGTCGTCGATCTGGTCGGCCAGTTCCGCCGTGATGACCAGCTCGTCGGTGGCGGCAGATTTTGCCTCCTCCTGCAGCTGCACGCCGGTAATGCTCTCATAGGCCTTGTAAATGCCCGTGAGGGCCGCGGTGCCGGACACGCCGAAGGGGGCGGCCACCTTCACCTCCGCGTCATAAATGCCCGCGGTCATGAGGGCTGCCTTGTACATATCCTGGGTGCACCAGGTGATGTTGCTGCAGGATACGTTCAGACCGGAATTGGCGCTCAGAATGCGGATATAGACGCTGGAGATGCTGTTGTGGCCGATGATGCTCTCATCCACCACGCCCTCCAGATAGGTCCGCTCCTCGGCGTTGGTGACGGTCAGCTCCGTCACGCTGCCGCGGGCCAGGCCAAACTGGCTGTAAACAGAATTGATCTCGTCCTCGGTCAGGTCGGCGCCGATGACCACCCGCTGCTGTCCCTCGTTGACGGCCAGGGCCGGGGCGGACAGGCTCAGCAGCAAAAGGGCGGACAAAAGAATGCTCAGGATCCGTCTCATGGGATGACTCACTTTCCCAGCGCTTCTGCGGCGGCGGCGCAGGCATCCGCGCGGGCCTGGCACTCGGCCCGGTCCCTTCCTTTGGCAAGGATGTAGATCTTGATCTTGGGCTCGGTGCCAGAGGGACGGATGATGAAGTTGGTGTCACTTTCCAGCTCAAAATAGAGCACATTGGAGCCGGAGATATGGGTGTGGCCCACTGCGCCCAGGCCGGGCACCGCGATCGTGCCGTCCTTATAATCCCGGACCCGGACCACCCGCTGTCCGGCCAGTTCCATGGGAGGCTCCTCCCGCAGGCTGGTCATGAGGGCGGCCATGCGCTCAGGCCCGTCCACGCCCTCCATGTACACGTTCACGGTCTTCTCCACAAAGGTCCCGTACTTCTCATACAGGGCATCCAGAGCGTCCAGCAGGGTCATGCCCTTCTGGTAGTAGTGGGCGGCCATCTCGGCGATCATCATGGAGGCGGTGACGGCGTCCTTATCCCGGACGTAGTCGCCCAGCATATAGCCGTAGCTCTCCTCAAAGGCCAGCAGGTACTTCTCCCCGGTGCCGGCGGCGGCGAAGGAGGCCAGCCTTTCTGCCATGAATTTGAAGCCGGTGAAGGTCTCCCCATAGGCCACGCCGTTCGCCTCGCAGATGGTGCGGGTCATGCCGGTGGAGACGATGGTGGAGAGGATGACGGGCTTTTCCGGCATGGTGCCGTTTTTCTGCCGGGCGGTGATGATGTAATCCGCCAGCAGGGCGCCCATCTGGTTGCCGGTGATGGTATGGAACTCGCCGTCCCTGCCCCGGGCCATGACGCCCACCCGGTCGGAGTCCGGGTCGGTGCCGATGATGAGGTCGCTGTTGACCTTTTTGGCCAGGTCCACAGCCAGATAGAACCCCTCGGGATTTTCCGGGTTGGGGCTCTCCACGGTGGGGAAGTGGCCGTCGATGACCATCTGCTCAGGCACGGGATGGATGTGCTTGAGACCCAGACGCTTCAGCGCCTCGGGCACCAGGAGATAGCCGGCCCCGTGGAAGGGGGTATAGACCACCTGGAAGTCGTCGGCCACGGCCTTGACAGCCGCCGGGTCGATGGCCTGGGCCAGAACGTTCTGCAAGAATTCCTCGTCGGTCTCCGAACCGATGACCTCGATGAATCCCTTGGCCACGGCCTCGTCGAAGTCCATGGCGTTCACGCCGGTAAAGATGTCGATGGCGGCCATGTTTCTGGCCACGGCCTCGGCGTGGTGCGGGGGGAGCTGGGCGCCGTCGGACCAGTAGACTTTATAGCCGTTGTAGGCCATGGGGTTATGGCTGGCGGTGATGTTGATGCCGGCGGTGGCACCGTAGCGGAGTACCGCAAAGCTCAGTTCCGGGGTGGGGCGCAGCGCGTCGAAGATGCGCACATGGATGCCGCTGGCCGCGCACACGCAGGCCGCCTCCCGGGCGAACTCCGGGCTGTTGATGCGGCAGTCGTGGGCGATGACCACGCCTTTGTGGCGGGCCTCGTCGCCTTCCGCTACGATCAGGGAGGCAAAAGCCTGGGTGGCCCAGCGGACCACGTGGATGTTCATCCGGGCCAGGCCCGCGCCCATCACGCCCCGCAGGCCGGCTGTGCCGAACTCCAGCGGGCCGCGGAAGCGGCTCTTGATCTCGTCCTCGTCGCTGCGGATGGCGTCCAGTTCATGCCACTCCTCGTCGGACAGCGCCGGGCTGTCCAGCCAGCGCTCATATTCCTTCCTGTAGTTCGTCATGTTCCGGCTCTCCTTTCAAAAGTTCCTGAGCGTCGCTCAGGCTGCTTTTTGGCACAAAGATATCCACGCCGTTCCCGCTCATGCCGATCACGACTTTGCCGAACGCCCCGTCACCGGGGTAACGGATGACGGATTGGATGCCATAGGCTTCCAGCATGGAGCAGAGCATCTCCGCGTTCATATCCAGCGGCGAACAGTTCACAAGGAAGGCCGGTTCCTCCGGCTCGCCTTCCGGCGTCTTGGGCCAGGCGTCATAGGCCTTTCCAAATTTGTGCAGTCCCCAGGACACACGCTCACCTCATTTATGGTATTTTGTACCGGCGTTGATGGACAGCGCCCGGTACAGCTGTTCCAGCACCATCACCCGCGCCAGGTGATGGGGAAAGGTCATGTCCGACATGGAAAGGGAAAAGTCGGCCGCCTGCTTCGCTGCCTCCGGCAGGCCGTCTGACCCGCCGATGAGAACGCAGAGGTGGCTGACGCCCCGATTGGCGAGAGAGCTCAGCTTTTCTGCCAGGGCGGGGCTGGAGAGCTTCTGCCCCTCGATGCACATGGCGATGCAGTAAGCCCCCTTGGGGATACGGCCGGCGATGTCCCCGTCCTCGGGAAGCTCCACCACTTCCGCCCGGCACCAGGCGGACAGGCGTTTCAGGTATTCCCGGCAGGCGTCGGCGTAATAGGTCTCCTTCAGCCGGCCCTGGCAGAGGATGGTCACACGAAGCATGGCGTCACGTCCACCTCCAGACAGCCGGATTCCGGAGCAACAAACAGCTCCGCCTCCCGGCCCTCCAGCCCGCGGCACACCGTCTGCCGGGCGAGGCCCGGGATGTTGTTGTTTTTGGAAAGATGCCCCAGCACGATCTTGCCGGTACCACGCCCGGCCAGCACAGCGGCCAGCCAGGTGCACTCCGCATTGGACAGATGGCCATGGTCGGAGAGGATACGGCGTTTCAGGTAGGCGGGATACGGCCCTTCCCGCAGCATGACCACATCGTGGTTCGCCTCGATCAGCGCCGCGTCTGCGCGGTCAAAATACCGGAGCATGGTGTCGGTCACACAGCCGGTGTCGGTGGCGGAGACGAATGCCGCCCCGTCCGCCTCGACCCGGTACCCCACGCTGAACGCCGCATCATGGGGCGTGGGAAAGGCGGTCACGGTCATGCAGCCCAGGGAGAGGGGCCTCTCCGGCTCCAGTTCCCGCACCAGGGGCGCAGCGTCCGGACAGAGGCGGCGCAGCGCGTCCGCGGCGGGACCGGGAGCGTATACCGGCACGGGAGATCGCTTTGTGAACACCCGCAGGCCGGAGATGTGGTCCGCGTGTTCATGGGTGATAAAGATGCCGTCCAACCCGGCGGGGTCCACGTCCAGCGCCTCCAGCGCGGCGCGGATGCGCTTGGCGGAGATGCCGGCGTCCAGCAGGATGCTCCGCCCGCCGCCCCGGATGAGGGCGCAGTTGCCGGTGGAGCCGCTGGCAAAAACGGCAAGACGCATCAGCCGGCGTTCCAGTTCAGTGTCTGGCCCCGCTCCGGCTCGTCGGGCTCATCGACACAGCGGATGTCCGCGCCCAGGGCCCGGAATTTTCCCACGATGTCCTGATATCCCCGCTCGATGTAGACCACGTCCTCGATCTTGGTGACGCCCTGGGCGGCCAGTCCTGCGATGACCATGGCAGCCCCGGCCCGCAGATCGCAGGCCCGGACAGTGGCGCCGGTGAGCCGGTCGACACCCTGGATAAAAGCGGACTGATCTTCCACTTCGATCTGGGCGCCCATTTTTTTCAGCTCGGCCACATATTTGAACCGGCCGCTGCTCCACACGGCCTCCGTCACCACGCTGACGCCGGGGGCGCAGCACAGCACGGCGGTCATCTGGGGCTGCATATCTGTGGGGAAGCCGGGATAAGGCTTTGTCTTCAGGTTGGCGGCGTGGAGAGAGCCATCCCGTCGGACCAGCACATAGTCGTCGCCCTCCTCCACCTCCACGTTCATCTCCAGGAGCTTGGAGGAGATGCACTCCAGGTGCTTGGGGATCACGTTGGAGATGCGCACAGCCCCGCCGGCGGCGGCCACGGCTGCCATGTAGGTGCCGGCCTCGATCTGGTCGGGAATGAGGGTGTATGTGCCGCCGTGAAGCTGCTTCACGCCCCGGATCTTGATGACGTCGGTGCCCGCGCCGCGGACGTCCGCGCCCATGGAGTTGAGGAAGTTGGCCAGGTCCACGATGTGGGGTTCCCGGGCCACGTTTTCGATGACCGTTCGGCCATCGGCGGTGGCGGCGGCGATCATGATGTTGATGGTCGCGCCCACGGAGACTTTGTCAAGGTATACGGTCCGGCCCCGGAGCCGACCGCCCTTGGCCTCGGCGTGGATGAAGCCGCCGGACAGGGACACGTCTGCGCCCAGGGCGGTAAGGCCCTTGATGTGCTGGTCGATGGGCCGGATGCCAAAGTTGCAGCCGCCGGGCATGGTGCTGCGGGCACGGCCAAACCGGCCCAGCATGGCGCCGATGAGGTAATAGCTGGCCCGGATGCGCCGGGTCATATCCCACATCTCCTCCGGGAGAATGTCCATCTGGACATGGGTGCAGTCGATCTCCACGGTGCTGCGGTTGATCATGGTCACCTTCGCGCCCAGATAGGTGAGGATGCGCAGAAGGGTATCGGTATCGCTGATCTCAGGCAGGTTCTCCAGCCGGCATACGCCGCGGACCATGAGCGCCGCCGGGATGATGGCCACCGCGGCGTTCTTCGCCCCGGATATCTCCACTTCACCGTGCAGCGGATTCCCGCCATGAATAACGTACTTTTCCATACAGTCTCCCTAACTTATATGTAGTGTCACACAGCCGGGGCACGTACTGTGCCCGGGACAAATGGCAGAACGCTATATATTGTATCACAATACGCAGAGAAAATCAATTCCTGTCAAGAACTGCCTTGGCCTTCATGGCGCCCACCACGGTCTTTGCATCGTGGAGTTCACCGGCGGCAGCCATCCGGGCCAGCTCCTCCAGAGGCATTTTTTCCACGTCCAGAAACTCGTTCGGGTCGGGATGGGCCTTGCCCTGGTGCAGGCCGGTGGCCAGATAGAGGTACAGCTTCTCTGTGGAGATGCCCGGGGAGACGTAGATGAAGCCCAGGTCCGTCCAGTTGTCGGCCTCCAGGCCCGTCTCCTCGCTCAGCTCCCGCCTGACCGCGTCAAAGGGATCCTCACCTTTTTCCAGCTTGCCCGCGGGCAGCTCCAGAAGGTGTTTCCCGAAGGGATAGCGAAACTGCCGGACCACGGCCACATCGCCCGCCTCATCCACCGCGGCCACGCACACGCCGCCGGGGTGGTGGACCACCTCCCGGAGGCCGGTGACGCCGTTGGGCAGCTCCACCATGTCCATCGTCACCTCCACCACGACGCCGTGATAGGAGTTCACGCGGCGCTTTGGCCGCTCTGTATAATCCATGGGAAAACACCTCCAAATGGGTCATGTAGGTTACATAATACAGATTATGCTCCCAGTATAACACGGTCTTCTGCAAATTTCCACATTTTTGTGCTGTACGCGGACAGAATATTTGCATTATAATCGTCTCAAAGTCCTATGGGGCCGGGGAGGCGTGTGACAGTTCATGAAGACAGTACAGGCGACGGAGACGGCGGTGTCCATCTGGATCACCCGGGAGGAAGCGCCCACACGGGCACAGATGCTGGCGCTGATCCGGCAGGCGCTGGCGGAGCGGGGACTGCCTCTCTGGGAGGAGACGGAGGCGGAATGCTTTGCCTGCGGAGAGGACACGCTGGTGATCGCCAGGCCCGGCCAGCCCCGCCGGGCGGCATTCTTTTTCGGGGACCTGGAGACGCTCTTGGCGGGAGCGCTGCGCTGCGCCGACGGAGAGAGCTCCCTGTACGCCGCAGGGGGCGGATACATACTCACCGCCGCCCGGCCGGCAGCCGGTCCGGCCCTGCTGGAGTACGGGGAGTCGTACCCCGTCACGGCGGACTGGGAAGTCCACGCCCGGGAGCAGGGCATGTGCCTGATGCGGGAGGGGGCCATTGCCGGCCTGCGGCGCTGGTTTTCCCGGTGACCGGGAGAAGGGAGCGGTTGTAAACTTTTTTCAAATAGTCTCCTATTCCATTTGCGAAATCCTGGAAGATAGGCTATAATAAAATCCCAACGGGAAAGGGGGACAGCGTCATGCCAGCCAGGGGTAAGGGAACAAAGCTCATCGCGGAGAACCGGAAGGCCCGCCATGATTACTTTGTCCTGGACCGTTATGAGGCGGGCATCGAGCTGACTGGCACGGAGGTCAAGTCCATCCGGGCCGGGACCCTGAACCTGAAGGACTGCTACGCCCGGGTGAAGAACGGAGAGCTCTGGGTGCGGGGGATGCACATCAGCCCTTACAAACAGGGCAGCTACTTCAACGCGGACCCGGACCGGGACCGGCGGCTCCTCATGCACAGGCGGGAGATCATCCGGCTGGGAGCGAAGGTCCAGCAGGAGGGCCTGGCCCTGGTGCCTTTGAGTCTGTATTTCAAAGACAGCCTCGTAAAGGTAGAGCTGGGGCTCTGCAAGGGCAAGAAGCTCTATGACAAGCGCAGCGATGCGGCGGAAAAGAGCGCCCGCCGCGAGATGGACAGGAAATTCAAGGAGGCTAATGCATGAAAAATCCCATCGTGACCATTCGGATGCATGACGGCGGCGTCATCAAGGCGGAGCTCTATCCGGAGATCGCGCCCAATACGGTCGATAACTTTGTGACCCTTGTGAACAAGGGGTTTTATAACGGCCTGATCTTCCACCGGGTCATCCCCGGCTTCATGATCCAGGGCGGCTGCCCCCAGGGCAACGGTACCGGCGGTCCCGGCTATTCCATCCCCGGCGAGTTCACCGCCAACGGCTATACCAACGACCTGCGCCATACCCGCGGCGTGCTGAGCATGGCCCGGGCCATGGACCCGGACAGCGCCGGCAGCCAGTTTTTCATCATGCATGAGGATGCCCCTCATCTGGACGGCCAGTACGCCGCCTTCGGCCAGGTGCTGGAGGGCATGGACGTGGTGGATAAGATCGCCGCCACCAAGACCGGCTGGGGCGACAAGCCCCTGACTCCTCAGGTCATGCAGAAGGTCACGGTGGAGACCTTCGGCCAGGATTATCCCGCGCCGAAAAAGGTATAGTTTAAATAAGTAAGTTCGTTCTCATAATATGCTCCGGAGAACAAATCGACGCTTCTGCTCAGACGAGGGCCCCCGAACGAACCAAGCGAAGCTGTTCGTGAGGGGAGAGGAGGAGTCGCGGAGTATCCGGGATATGGTGTTTGCACCATATCCCGGCTTACGGAGCGCACTCCGACGAGGGGCTGCAATGGTTTCGACGGGGGTGTGGGGGCGGAATAAGCGGGCGGATGACCCAGACATCCTTAAAACCGGGAACCTTTTAAATTAACTGAGAACGACAACACCGTTCTGGCCGCCGCTTAAGGCAGGCCCGTCCAGCCCGGGAGCGCTGCGGCCCGGGACCTGGGCGTCGACTAGCAGCGTCCGTGCGTGCGCAAAGCTTTGAGCGCACCATGCATCATGAAGCTACCTGACCCGTACCGCGTGACGGCCTGCGCCGGGAAGGGGAAACGCGCCTAAGGCGCAAGATGACCGCCTGCGCCCGGAGAAAGTTCCGTTGAAACGCTTTCGGACAGGGGTTCGATTCCCCTCAGCTCCACCAGACGTTAGGTATACGAACACCATGTCCAATTTGAGCTTGGGCGTATACCGCAATGTGTTCGCCCTCATAGTCAGTATAGACGACTATGAGGGTGAAACACAATTACAGACAAAACGTGCCACCTATAAAGAGATCCAGGCATGGGTCAAACAGCATTATGGCTTTCATGTCAGCAATCTCAGTATCTCGCAGACCAAGAAGCTGTGCGGACTTGTTCAGTACGAGTACAAAGGCTTTGAGGGAGCAGAAGGGCATTACATCCCCAAGCTGAAACCCGATAAAGAAGAAGCTATCCTCGCAGCGTTCCGCTGGTTTGGTCTGATATGAAATGAGCCTGTTGCGGTTTTGCAACAGGTTCATTCTTTGTCATGCGTCCATTTTTCTGTATCCACGCTTCCAACACTTTGGAACTCTACAGTGCAGTATTCCTGGAGAATCACGGAAAACTCTTTGTCGGTCATCTCACCACACGCCTTCAGCTTGTGGGAAATGTCAGTCGGCCAGATGGACGCCTACCTGTATGTCAGCGATTACCCCAACGAATGGGAAGATGACCGCGCCGGAATCAAGGACGACGGCGAAGTGCTGGTGCCATGGGCCAGATGAGGCTGCGAGACGCTGTACTTCGCCGGCACAGGAGCGGGGATATGAAAATACTTGCAATTCTCCCTCGCTCTGCTATAATTATATACGTACAAGATGACAAAAGGCAGGGCATGGGGTGCGCCAACACCCCGTGCCCCTATGCAGGAGCTGTCCCTCCTACACAGCGTTATACACGCACCTTGCCTTATTATATCTGCCCCGCTTGTTTTTGACAAGTGGGAGGTTGAGGCTATTTGCGTTGTGTCAGCGGTGTGGGGTTTTGCCCTGCACCGCTTTTGTCGTCTTGGCGGGGAAGTTCTGGGGGCCGGTCTGGCCGGTTCCCCAGAACGACTCTGTCTGGGCGTCAGATCCCATATCCACGGGAAAATGAGGAACCATAGAACATTTGTTATGAGGAGGAAAGAACCATGAACCTGAAAAGGACCCTGTCCCTGCTGCTGTGCCTGGCGTTCGCGCTGGGGATGTTCGCCACCTGCGGCGCCGCTGAGCCGGAGGCCACCGACAACCCCTATGCCATGACCATTGTCACGGACGATACTCTGTCTCAGGCTGAGGATACATCGGGCATCCGGGGCGGCACCAATCAGAACGACGCGGTGCTCCTGCCTTTGAACACCAAGCTCTACGGCACCGCTACCGCAAACGGTCTCTGGTACGCTTTCAGGACCCGGCAGGAGGAGGGCGTGACCTATAAGATCACCACCATCAACAAGAGTGTTTATCCCAACAGTGTGTTTATGAGCCTTATCGACGAGCTCGGCAAGTCGGTGGGGGATTACAAAAACTATGCTACCAACATATTGGCTGACAGATTCACCACGGCGGGAAGCAGCGGACGGGCCATCACCGCCACATTTGACAATCTAACCCCCGACACGGTGTATTACATCAAAATATGGACAGACGGACCAGATGACACGATCGTCTATCGGCTGAACATCACCCCTGTCGGTGTCACTGCCGAGGGCCGAGGCACTGCGGACAGCATGCTGGATGCCCGGGGCACCAACGCCGCTCTGGAGGGTATCATCGCGCCAGGTACCAATATGGATGACGCCGGGTACCTTCCTCTCAACTCCAAGCTCTCCGGGACGGTGAGCAGCGAGCAGGGCCTTTGGTTCGCTTTCAAGACCAACACCATCGCCGGCCCATATAGCATCACCACGGTCAACATGACTGCCGACGCCGAACCTGTATATATGGGTCTTGTGAACCGGTATGGCGTGTCGGTGGGGGATTACAAAAACTATGCTACCAACATATTGGCTGACAGATTCACCACGGCGACAAATGACGGCACGGCCATCACAGCCAGCTTTGACGAGCTGAACCCGGAAACGACCTATTACATCCGTATCACTTCGGACGCCGCCAAGGCCGACTACACCCTGACCATCAACGCCCCGGAGGAGCCGGCCACCCCGGCGCCCGCCACGGTGGAGCCGCTGATCTTCGAGACACCCTTTGAGCTGAACGAGACCAGGGTCATGTTCGTAGGGGACGAGGCCACGTTCATCGACGAGGCCGCCGCCCGGGAGGCCTGCGCCCCGGTGGCGGACGTCATCCTGGCCCACCCGGACCACCAGGTGCTGCTGGTGGGCACCACCGCCTCCAACGGCTCGGACGAGTACTGCCTGGACCTGTCCAGCCGCCGGGCCGCGGCGGTGAAGGACCTGCTGGTGAACGCCTACGGTGTGCCGGAGGACCAGCTGCTCACCGTGGGCCTGGGCTATAAGCTGGACCCCTTCGCCCGGGCCAATGACCTGGACGCCAACGGCAAGCTCATTGAGAGCGAGGCCTGCAAGAACCGGCGGGTCATCGTCCTGGACGCGGAGGACCCCATCGCCCAGGAGATCCTGGCATCCAACGGATAAAACGATAAAAGGCCCGGTCGCCGTCTCCGGCGACCGGGCCTTTTATCGTTTTTGAAGCGAACCGGGAAAGAGGGACACAACAGGATATACCTGGATCGGAGAAGAGATCATTGCCATGGGCTATTCACCGTGTGGCTGGCACAGCTCCGCGATAGGCGTGCCAGACTGATGGAGGCTGACGATTTGCCGCTTGAACTCTTCGCTGTATCGCATGGCATAGTCCTTGCCCTTTCATAGAAATGGAGCTATAATAACATGAAAAGGCATAGCTTTTAAACAGGATTAGCGTTATAGAGGCTGTGGTTATATGCCTGACAAGAAGAATATGTTCATTATAGTAAAATAATTAGAAAGAAGAGAGACGATGTTTATAAAGTTATGGAGACTAAATGTTAGACTAGTTTCCGTTATATCGATTATGCCGCTCTTTGTTTTCGGATTGGGTGGTTTTGAAGGATTCGCTGATGATAGCGGGAATGCCCACCCGATTCGCATTGATGTCGAGGAGCATGGAGAGAGTGACAATGCAACGGCTCTATATTATTCAGATGGTGAACCATACCCGGAACGCATTTTGTCTGTGACAAGAAGTGGTGATACAGAGCTTGTTGTAAACCCATCTGATGGGAGATTATCTTCTGATACTAGTAACTGGGGAGATTCTACTTTTGTTACAGAGTATAACTATGATGACAATAACTATCTTGTTAGCGCCCTCTATAAGAATTATTTGAAGGGTGAGTTGGTTAACGATGAGAAAAATGAATATTTTTATAATGAGGATGGCCGTCTTCTCCGGTCGACATGGATGTCAGACGCTCAGACGATTACACGAGAAAATGTATTTAACTATGATGAAGACGGCCTGCTAATCGGCGAAGAAACAACGAATATTGCCACAGGGAATGCTATTTCAAATAAGGAATATGTTTATTCCGATGACGGCGGAGTGATTGCAACAATTGAGAAGGCCTATGATCCAAACACTGGTGAATTGAAAACAGTGGGGATAACACGGGTAAGAGTAGTTGATGTTCCTGTGTTTGATGTGCGGTTTTGCGATTACTATTCGTCAGACGCTTTGGGTATGGAGCCTATTTCAACGCTTTATATTACACTGAGAGACGATTATGGGAATGAAATAGTTGACTATTCCCTTGAGGGAAATAAGATCGGCTTGGCGTTGGACCAGGAAGGCTATCTTGTCGATGCTGTCAATTATGACGGGCATGAGATAACCGTACAATACGAAGGAAAACAATATTACCCGGCGCAAGCGTATGATGTCACTTATGATGCTGGATTTGCCTCTGAAGTTGAACATATCATGAATGAGATACTTCAAAGTCAAGCAAGCGCGGACAGTGGGGATGGACAACCGACAACGCCAAACGTGGGAGGTGTTTTAGATACCATACCGTTGCCTGGAGTGACTGAGACAACAGGAAAAGAGACAACAGAAGTTTCTGCGCCGACAGAGGAGCCACAAACGCAATATACTGCTACCTATGTTCTAAATACCAACACATTCAAGTTTCATATAGACGGTTGTCGAGCTATATATAAAATGTCAGAAAGCAATAAGGCATATTATACCGGGACCAGAGAAGAGATCATCGCCATGGGCTATTCACCATGTGGCTGGTGTAATCCTTAACAAAGCGATTTGGAATGAGAAAAAACAGCTTATGGAGCTTTGATGATAATTGCAGCCCTTTGGGGAGATAGGGCGGTCAAAGTATGAACCGTTTGCAGCGCCGGAGAGGGGAACCTCTCCGGCGCTGCTTCTTATTTATGTCTGGGGCACATGCCCTGCCTTGCCGTGTCGGCAAGGGACGGTCCGGGCGGGGGCGATGTCACTTGATGAACTTCTCGATGGCCTGGCACAGTTCCTCCACGGCGGCATGGTCGCCCGCGGAGATGGCGTCCACCATGCAGTGGCGCATGTGGTCCTGCAGGATGACCTTGCCTGTGCTGTTCAGGGCGGAGCGCACGGCGGCCAGCTGGATGAGCACCTCCGAGCAGTCCTCGCCGTCTTCTACCATCTTTTTTACCTTCTCCAGATGCCCGATGGCCCGGGCGAGGCGGTTGACCACCGCTTTCTGGTTTTCGTGCACATGGCCGTGGCTGTGGGCGATGCCATGGGCATGGCAGTAGGCGTGGTCGTGGGGGTGGATGTGGTCTTCTGTCATGGCGAGTCCCTTTCCCAAAAATCGTATCCCCCCACCCGGCTTGTGCAGGGCAGACGGGGCTGATAAAATCAATATAACCCATTATACAGACTTTTTGGAAAAAAGGAAAGGCCGAAGCATGAAGAACCTGAAAAAACTAACCGCATTTGCGCTGACCACGCTGATACTGCTGGGCATGGGGGCCGGCGCGCTGGCCGACGGGGAGCAGACCACCCTGGTGTATGCCAGCGGCGATTATACCCGCATCAACCCGGCCATGGACGAGCACGGGGAGATCAATGTCCTGCTGTTCAACGGCCTCACCGCCCACGACGGGGACAACGTCGTGGTGCCGGGCTTGGCGGAGAACTGGGAGTTTGACGCGGACAGCTGCGCCTACACCTTCCACATGGCGGAGAACGCCCGATGGCACGACGGAGAACCGGTCACCGCCGAGGATGTGAAGTTCACCATCGAGGCCATCATGGACCCGGCCAACGGCTCGGAGAACGCCCCCAACTATGAGGATGTGACAGCCATCGACGTGCTGGACGAGCACACCGTGCGCTTTACGCTGGACGCGCCCCATGTAGCCTTCCTGGACTATATGACCATGCCGGTGCTGCCGGAACACCTGCTGGAGGGGGAGGACTTTCAGACCTCCGAGTTTTTCCGGCATCCCGTGGGCACAGGACCCTATAAGCTGGAGCGCTGGGATGAGGGGCAGGCCATCACCCTGGTGAAGAACGAGGACTATTTCCAGGGGCCGGCCAACATCGACCGGATCGTCTTCAAGATCGTGCCGGACGACAGCGCCCGGGCCATGCAGATGCGCTCCGGGGAGCTGGACCTGGCGCTGCTGACGCCCCGGGACGCGGAGAATTTCGCCGGGGCGGAGGGCTATACGGTCTATGACATGAAGACCTCCGACTATCGGGGCATCCTCTTTAATTTCCACAATTCCTATTGGACGGAGAACCGGGACATCATTCCCGCCGTCTGCTGCGGCATCGACCGGCAGCTCATCGTGGACAGCGTGCTGCTGGGCCACGGAGAGGCGGCCTACGGGCCCTTGCAGCGGAATGTCTACAACTGCGAGGACACGGAGCACTATGATTACGACCCGGCCCGGGCCCGGTCCATCCTGGAGGCGGCGGGCGCGGAGATGGGGGACGACGGCTTTTATTACCGGGACGGGGCGAAGCTGGGCTTTGTCATCCATGTGGCGGCGGGGGATCAGGTCCGCCTTGATATCGCCCAGGCCGCGGCCCAGCAGCTGCGCCAGATCGGCCTGGATGTGACGGTGGAGATCCCCGCGGTGGTGGACTGGAGCGGTCAGATGGCCTACCTCATCGGCTGGGGCAGTCCCTTTGACGCGGACGACCACACCTACAAGGTGTTCGGCACGGATAAGGGCGCCAACTACAGCGGCTACTCCAACGCCGACGTGGACAAGTACCTGACCGAAGCCCGCCGGTCCGACGACCCGGCGGTCCGGGCGGAGGCCTACGCCGGTTTCCAAAAGGCCCTGGCGACGGACCCGGCCTACGCCTTCATCTGCTACATCGACGCGGACTATGTGGCCAAGTCCTCCCTCCGGGGCATCGAGCCGGACACGGTCATGGGCCACCACGGCGTGGGCATCTTCTGGAACGTGACTGAGTGGGAAATCGAGAGCTGACGAGCATAGGTAAGGAGCGGCCATGGAAAAGCTGCTGGAAATCGAACATCTGTCCGTGACGTTTGACGCCCCTGCCGGGACGGTGGAGGCGGTGCGGGACGTATCCTTTGATCTGGCGCCGGGGGAGATACTGGCCGTGGTGGGGGAGTCCGGCTGCGGCAAGAGCGTGATGTGCCGGGCCATCATGAAGCTGCTGCCGCCCAACGCCCGGGTTGAAGCGGAGCGGCTGGCGGTGGGCGGCACGGACATCCTGGGCCTGTCGGAGCGGGACATGAGCGCGCTGCGGGGCAGGCTGTTTTCCATGGTCTTTCAGGACCCCGTGACCAGCCTGGACCCCACGCTGCCCATCGGCGCGCAGGTCGCGGAGGCGGTGCTGGTCCATTCCCCGCGGATGGAGCGCGGCGCCGTTCGCCGGCGGGTCCTGGAGCTGCTGGAGCTGGTGGGCATCGACCGGCCGGAGGAGCGGTATGCGCTCTATCCCTACGAGCTGTCCGGCGGCCTGTGCCAGCGGGCGGTGCTGGCCGCCGCCCTGGCCGGCGGGCCGAGGCTGCTCTTTGCCGACGAGCCCACCACGGCCCTGGATGTGACCGTCCAGGCCCAGATCCTGGATCTGCTGCGGCAGATACAGCAGAAGCTGGGCACCGCCACGGTGCTGGTGACCCACGACCTGGGGGTGGTGGCCCGGGCGGCGGACCGGGTGGCCGTGCTGTACGCGGGCAGGATCGTGGAGATCGGCACCACGGAGGAGATATTCTATGAGCCCCGCCATCCCTATACCTGGGGCCTGCTGCGGAGCCTGCCCTCCCTGGCGGAAAAAGGGCGGCCTTTGTACGCCATCCCCGGCATGCCGCCCACCCTCGCGCCGCCTCCCAAGGGCGACGCCTTTGCCTGCCGGAACGAGTACGCCCTGGCCATCGACTACGACGAGGCGCCGCCCATGTTCCGGATCTCCGACACCCACTATGCGGCCACATGGCTGCTGGACCCCCGGGCGCCCCGGGTGGACCCGCCGGTGGGAGGTGCGGCCCATGGCTGAGGTGCTCCTGGACGTACGGGATTTGTGCCGCAGCTTCCGCCGGACGAAGGACGTGTTCGTGAAGGCGGTGGACGGCGTGTCCTTTCAGATATATGAGGGAGAGGTCTTCGGCCTGGTGGGGGAGTCGGGCTCCGGCAAGTCCACGGTGGCCCGGTGCGTCATGAACATCGTGCGGCCCCAGACGGGGCACATCCTCTACAAAGGCGTGGACGTGTGGGACCGGGCCCAGTTTCGGGCCAACCGACGCATGCTCCAGACGGACCGGCAGATCATTTTTCAGGACTCGGCCTCCAGCCTGGACCCGCGTATGCGGGCGGCGGACATCATCGCCGAGCCCATGGCGGTGAACCATATCGTGCCGCCCCGGGGCACGCTGCGGGCCGAGGCGGAATTCCAGATGCGGTACGTGGGGCTGGCCCCGTCCTACCTGGACCGGTACCCGCCGGAGCTCTCCGGCGGCCAGCGGCAGCGGGTGGCCATTGCCCGGGCCCTGGCCATGGAGCCGTCGCTCCTGGTGGCGGATGAGCCCATCTCGGCGCTGGATGTGTCCATGCAGGCCCAGATCATCAACCTGTTCCGGCACCTGCAGGACGAGCATGGCTTCACGTTCCTGTTCATCGCCCACGACCTCTCTGTGGTGCGGTATCTGTGCGACCGGATGGGGGTGCTGTATCGGGGGAAGCTGGTGGAGCTGGCCCGGACGGAAGAGCTGTTCGATGCGCCGCTGCACCCCTACACGAAAGCGCTCCTGTCCGCCATTCCCATCCCGGACCGCCGGCGGGAGCGGGCCAGGCCCCTGTACCGCTTCGATGAGGCCGGCTTTGACTGCCGCGGCACATTTGCCGAGGTGAGACCGGGACATTTCGTGCTGCAGAGAGAGGAGGCGGGGGGATGAGACTTTTCCGGAAGCTCCTGGCATTTCTGCTCAGCCTGCTCGTCCTGTCCGCGGCGGTGTTCTGGATCGCCCGGCTGGCCCCCGGGGACCCGCTGGCGTCCTATTACGGCGAGCGGGCGGAGCGCCTGAGCCCGGAGGAGCGGGCCTGGGCCGAGGCGAAGCTGGGCCTGGACGCACCCATCCATGTGCAGTATGTCCGGTGGCTGCAAAACGCTCTGCGGGGCGACTTCGGCATCTCATTCAAGTACAAGACCGGCGTTTGGGAGGTCATCCGGGGCCGGGCGGGAAACACGCTCCTGCTGGGGGGCGTGGGATTCGTGCTGATCTTCTCCCTGGCGCTGGGGCTGGGCGTTTTGTGCGCCTGGTTCGAGGACAGGCCCCTGGACCGGGCCGTCCGCCGGCTGGGGACGGTCATGAGCTGCATCCCGGAGTTTTGGCTGTCACTGCTGCTGATCCTGATCTTCGCGGTATACCTGCATGTGCTGCCTAGCTCCGGTGCCTATTCCGTCGGGACCGGCGCCGGCGCCTTCCGGGACCGGGCGCGCCACCTCATCCTGCCCTTGACCGTGGTGGTGGCGGGGCATCTGTGGTACTACGCCTACCTGGTGCGAAACAGGCTCCTGGAGGAGATCCGGGCGGACTATGTGCTGCTGGCCCGGGCCAAGGGCGCAGGAAAGGGCCAGGTGCTGTTCCGGCACTGTCTGCGGAACATCCTCCCGTCCTATCTGAGCATGATGGCCATTTCCGTGCCCCACATCATGGGCGGGACGTATATCGTGGAGACGGTCTTCTCCTATCCCGGCATCGGGACGCTTTCCTATGAGAGCGCCCGGTATCAGGATTATAACCTGCTGATGGTCCTGTGTTTGCTGTCTGGCGGGGTGGTGATGGCCTGCAATATGCTGGCCCAGGCCGTGAATGAGCACATCGACCCCCGGATGCGGGCCCGGGCGACCGGGGAGGGACCGGACCATGGATGAGAGATTTACCCTGACCGGCATCCGCCCCGCAGAGCCGGAGCGCGCCGTCCTCCGGGGAAAACGGCATCGGGGAAAGCCCATCGTCTCCGGCGTGTTTCTGGCGCTCATGGTGCTGGGATGTCTGTTCTGCCAGGCTATCATGACCAGGGACCCGGCCTATATGGACCTGGCCAACTATGCCCACCGGCCGGACGGGGAGTTTCTCTTCGGCACAGACACCATGGGCCGGGACATCTTCTCCATGATCTGGTATGGGGGACGGGTGTCCCTTGCCATCGGTTTTCTGGCCGCAGCCATCTCCGCCCTCATCGCCGTGGCGGTGGGGGCCGTGAGCGGCATGGCTCCCCCGTGGCTGGACGGGCTCATCATGCGCCTTGCGGATATCCTGCTGAGCGTCCCATCGCTGCTGGTGGTCATCCTGCTCCAGGCTGTGTTGGGCAGCCCCGGCGTGGGGAGCATATCCCTGGTGATCGGCGCCACCAGCTGGATGGGCATTGCCAAGGTCATCCGCACGGAGGTGCGGCAGATGCGCCAGAGTGAGTATATCATTGCGGCCCGGTGTATGGGCGGGGGCTTTTTCCACATCCTGCGGCGGCACCTGGCCCCCAATTTCCTCCCGTCCGTCATGTTCATGGTGATCATGAACGTGCGCGGCGCCATCGCGGCGGAGGCCACCCTGAGTTTCCTGGGGGTGGGGCTGCCGCTGGAGGTGATCTCCTGGGGCAGTATGCTGTCCCTGGCGGGGAACGCTCTGACCTCCGGGGCGTGGTGGATCATCCTGATCCCCGGGCTGTTTCTGGTGAGCACGCTCCTGGCCATTACGGAGGTGGGGGACAGCCTCCGGAGCGCCGCGGACAAAAAGCAGAGAAATCTGTAAGATAAAAGCCGGCAGCGGGGACCGCGTCACGGTCTCCGCTGCCGCTGCATGTGTGCATTCACTGTCCGAGCATCCGGTTCATGCTGCCCGTCTGGTAGCCCCCCAGGTCCATGGTCACGTAGGAAAAACCCAGTCCGCGGTATGCACGGTCCAGCGCGGCGGCGTGGGGGAGGAGCTTTTCAAACTCCTCCGAGGGCACCTCGATGCGGGCCATATCCCCGTGGATGCGCACCCGCATCTGCCGGAAACCCAGCTCCAGCAGCTGCTGCTCCGCCCGGTCCACCATGGTCAGCTTTTCCTCTGTGATGGGCTCCCCGTAGACGAACCGGGAGGCCAGACAGGCATAAGAGGGCTTGTCCCAGGTGGGCAGGTCCATCTCCCGGGAGAGGGCCCGTATGTCCGCCTTCGTGAGCCGGGCCCGGCGCAGGGGACTTTGGATCCCCAGCTCCGCCACCGCCCGCATCCCGGGCCGGTAATCCCCCTCGTCGTCCACATTGGACCCCTCGGCGACGAAGGTAAGGCCCCGCTTGGCCGCGGCGGCCTGTATTTTGGAAAAAAGCGCCCGCTTGCAGTGGTAGCACCGGTCGGCGGGGTTAGTCCTGACAGACTCCAATGCCAGGGCGTCAAAGTCCACCGTGAGCTGCTGGATGCCCCGGGCCCGGCAGAACGCCGCCGCTTCCTCCGCCTCCCGGGCGGGACACAGGCAGGAACGGACCGTCACGGCGACACAGCGGCTGCCCAGCACGTCATGGGCCGCCTGTAGCAAAAAGGTGGAGTCCACGCCGGAGGAGAAGGCCACGGCCACGCTGCCCAGTTGGCGCAGGTGCTCGTCCAGCGCCCGCTTTTTCTCGTGCAGCGCGTCCATCACAGTGCCTCCAGGAGCTTTTCCGCGTCCTCCAGGCTGATGTCCCGCTCCCGGGCGATGCGGGCCAGGTCGTCGTACTCATACTTCACCCGGGTCACGCCATAGCCGGAGGAGACCTTCCGGCGCACCGGCCCGCAGGGCGTGTCCGCCGTCTCGGTCCGCCGGTCCAGGACATACCGCCGGGTGAGCGCCTCCCGCACGCCGAGGGTAGAGGTGTGCCGGAACAGAAGGGCGAGCATCTTCTCCCGGTCCTGCTCCGGGCATATGACCCGCAGCAATGTGCCGGGCCGGGACTTTTTCATGCCGATGGGCACGGTATAGACGTCCCGAGCCCCGGCTTCGAGCAGCCGCTCCATGGCAAAGCCCACCGCCTCCGCCGTCATGTCGTCCACGTTGCAGCTCAGCTCCAGCATCCGGTCGGTCCCGTCCTCTGCCTGCCCCAGCATGGCCCGGACGCAGTTGGCGGTCTGGAAATCCCGCTTTCCCATGCCGTAGCCGATGGCCTGGACCCGCATGGGGGGCATGTCCCCGAAACGGGAGGCGAAGTGTTTTAAAATGGCTGCGCCGGTGGGGGTGCACAGCTCCCCCTTCACCGCACCGCCGTAAATGGGCACGTCCCGCAGGATGTAGGCCGTGGCGGGGGCGGGGACCGGCAGGATACCGTGGGCGCACTGTACCTGGCCGCTGCCCACATGCACCGGGGAGACCACCACCTGGTCCGGGGCCAGCTCCGCCATCAGAAGACATACCGCCGTCACGTCCGCCACCGCGTCCAGGGTGCCCACCTCATGGAAGTGTATCTCCTGTACCGGCACGCCGTGGGCGTGGCTCTCCGCCTGGGCGATGAGCCCGTAGACCGCCAGGATGTCCTCCCGGACCTTCTCCGGCAGGGAGAGGTGGTCCCGCACCAGGTGCTCGATGTCGTGCATGCCGCTGTGGTGGTGGTCATGGTCATGGTGATGGTGGTCATCATGTTCGTGCTCATGGTCATGATGGTGCTCGTGGACATGGTCATGGCCGTGGTGCATGGCGTCGTCCTCTTTCTCGCCGTGGACCAGCACGGAGACGTGGGTGCCGGCGATGCCGCACTTGACGGACTTCTCCCACCGGAACGCCACGCCGGGCAGTCCCAGGCCGTTCAGCCGGGCAACGAAGCCGTCCGGGTCCGGCAGCAGCTCCAGCAGAGCGGCGGTGAGCATGTCGCCCGCCGCGCCCATGCCACAGTCCAGATATAACACATTCATCGTTTTGCCTCCATGTGATTGATCATGCTGGCCAGATAGCCGGCGCCGAAGCCGTTGTCGATGTTCACCACGGACACGCCGCTGGCACAGGAGTTGAGCATGGACAAAAGGGCGCTCAACCCGTGGAAGGACGCCCCGTATCCCACGCTGGTGGGCACGGCGATCACCGGGCAGTCGGCCAGGCCGCCGATCACGCTGGCCAGGGCCCCCTCCATCCCGGCGATGGCGATGATCACGCTGGCGGTCATGATCTGCTCTTTGTGGTGCAGCAGCCGGTGCAGCCCCGCCACGCCCACGTCATACAGCCGGACCACAGCGTTCCCCAGTACCTCGGCGGTCAGCGCGGCTTCCTCCGCCACGGGGATGTCGCTGGTGCCCCCGGTGGCCACGACGATGTTTCCCAACCCGTCTGGCGCGGGGAGGTCCCCGACGATGCCCACACCGGCGTCCGGATGATAGGTCAGGGGCTGCCGGGCGGCCACCGTCCGGGCGGCCTCCGGGCCCATGCGGGTGATTAGGATGCGCTCCTGGCCGTTCCGGCGCATGGTCCCGATGATGCCGGCGATCTGCTCCGGGGTCTTGCCCGCGCCGTAGATCACCTCCGGCGCGCCCTGGCGCACCTTCCGGTGCAGGTCCACCTTTGCATAGCCAATGTCCTCAAAGGGGGCGGTCTTCAGTATCAAAAGCGCGTCGTCCACCGTCATGGTCCCGCCGCGCACCGCCTCCAGTACCTGTCTCGCCTCGCTGTTCATAGGATGCCTCCTCCGAAAAAACAGAAAGATACGTATGTCCCCGGGGAGGGTGATACGTACCTTCTTAGTACAGCTTCTGCCGGTCCTGTCTGGTCTTCAGCACTTCTGTGCTTTCCGCGGGCTTCTGCGCCGCTTTTCTGGATTATAATATGGAATCGCCCCGCTGTCAAGCAGAGCGGGGCGCGGAGGGAGGGGATTGTTTCGATTCTCCTGAGCTTCTACTTGCGTACGACCGGACGATATGTTATAATCCAGAATCAGAATTCATCGGCCCTGTGCCGGCAAGTTGAATCATAATCAGACAGAAGGGAGAACATCATGATCTATTCAGCGGAAGTTGACAAGATGACGTGCGTCGCCAAAGGCGCATATCACGGCCCGGCTCCCATCCCCGAGGAGGGCAAGTGGGTCCAGGCCAAGCAGATCAGCGACATCAGCGGCTTCACCCACGGCATCGGCTGGTGCGCACCCCAGCAGGGCGCCTGCAAGCTGACCCTGAACGTGAAAAACGGCATTATCGAGGAGGCTCTGGTGGAGACCATCGGCTGCTCCGGCATGACCCACTCCGCCGCCATGGCCAGCGAGATCCTCATCGGCAAGACCATCCTGGAGGCCCTGAACACCGACCTGGTGTGCGACGCCATCAACACGGCCATGCGGGAGCTGTTCCTGCAGATCGTCTACGGCCGCACCCAGTCCGCGTTCTCCGAGGGCGGCCTGGTGGTGGGCGCCAGCCTGGAGGACCTGGGCAAGGGCCTGCGCAGCCAGATCGGCACCATGATGGGCACCAAGGCCAAGGGCCCCCGCTACCTGGAGATGGCCGAGGGCTACTGCACCCGCATGGCGCTGAATGCCGACGACGAGATCATCGGCTATGAGTTCGTGAACCTGGGCAAGATGATGGACTTCATCAAGAAGGGCGACGACGCTGCCACCGCTCTTGAGAAGGCCAAGGGCCACTACGGCCAGTTCGACAGCGCGGTCCGCTACATAGACCCGCGGCAGGAATAAGAGAGAGGAGGACTACAAAATGGCTCTGTTTGAAAGCTACGAGAGAAGGATCGACAAGATCAACGGTGTCCTCGCTCAGTACGGCATCGGCTCCATCGAGGAGTGCCGGACCATCTGCCAGGACAAGGGCTTCGACCCCTATGAGATCGTCAAGGGCATCCAGCCCATCTGCTTCGAGAACGCCTGCTGGGCGTACACCATGGGCGCGGCCATCGCCATCAAGAAGGGCGTCAAGTCCGCCGCCGACGCCGCCAAGGCCATCGGCGAGGGTCTGCAGGCCTTCTGCATCGACGGCTCCGTGGCCGACGACCGGAAGGTGGGCCTGGGCCACGGCAACCTGGGCGCCATGCTCCTGAGCGACGAGAGCAAGTGCTTCGCCTTCCTGGCCGGCCACGAGTCCTTCGCCGCCGCCGAGGGCGCCATCGGCATCGTCAAGAACGCCAACAAGGCCCGGAAGACCCCCCTGCGGGTCATCCTGAACGGCCTGGGCAAGGACGCCGCCCAGATCATCAGCCGCATCAACGGCTTCACCTATGTCCAGACCCAGTTCGACTATGCCACCGGTAAGGTGGCCGTCGTCAAGGAGATCCGTTACTCCGAGACCGAGCGGGCCGATGTGCGCTGCTACGGCGCGGACGACGTGCGCGAGGGCGTGGCCATCATGCACATGGAGGGCGTGGACGTGTCCATCACCGGCAACTCCACCAACCCCACCCGGTTCCAGCACCCCGTGGCCGGCACCTACAAGAAGGAATGCATCGAGCAGGGGAAGAAGTACTTCTCCGTGGCCTCCGGCGGCGGCACCGGCCGCACCCTGCACCCGGACAACATGGCCGCCGGCCCCGCCAGCTACGGCATGACCGACACCATGGGCCGCATGCACTCCGACGCCCAGTTCGCCGGCTCCTCCTCCGTGCCCGCGCACGTGGAGATGATGGGCTTCCTGGGCATGGGCAACAACCCCATGGTGGGCGCCACCGTGGCGGTCGCCGTGGCCGTGGACGAGGCTCTCAACAAGTAAGGCTCCTGCCATAAGACAAGAGCATCCGCAGCGACGCAGCGGCATCCGGTATTTTCCGGATGCCGCTGTTTTTGCTTTTTTGTCACACCCGCTGCCGCCGGGCCCAGCCCCTGACGGCGAAGGGGATGCACACGATGCCGATCAAAAATGGGACGGTGATGAGCATCCAGGGGGACCAGATGCCCTTGCCGAAGATGTGGAACACGTTGTAGGTCAGGTAGTCGAAGCTGCTGCCCACCAGGGGGAAGTACTGGGACAGCGCCTTCAGCCAGTTGGGGAGGAAGCGGGTCAGGATGTCCGGCACATAGATGAACGCCAGGCTGTACACCAGGGCCAGCACGTTGTTCTTCACCAGGGCCGACATGAGCATGACCAGCCCCGCATATCCGATGACCCCCAGGAAGCCGAAGGCCAGGTGATATAGCTCCGCCTGGAGCATGTTCCAAGGGGCCACGGCCAGCAGGTTCATGAACTGGATGGGCATGTCCCAGCCGTCCGTGCCCAGATAGATCAGCTGCAGCGCCACGTGGCATCCTATGACCAGCAGATACAGCTCCACCGCGAAGGCCAGGCCGCTCATGATCTTCACCCGGGCCAGCTTTTTCCAGCCGTATTTGGTGGTGTGCAGCACGGGCGCGGTGTTGTTGTGCCACTCCCCGGAGAAGACGAACGCCAGCGCGATGGCCAGATACGGCGCCAGATGCTCGATCGCCCAGGACAGATTGTTGGTCACCTCGTCCCAGCCGTGTACCCACTCATACCGCCAGGGCTCCTCGATCTGGCTGTTCATCTCCAGGAGCATGTCCTTGTCGGCCTGGGTCATCCCTTCGTTCTGCCGGGTGGTCTCCAGGGTGAACTCCAAAAGCTCCGCCCGCCGGCCATAGAAGTCGTCCATCTTCGACGTGTCCGCATAGAGCATCAGCGGCTGGAACGGCTGGTCCTCCGGATCCTCCAGTTCCGGGTACAGATCTCTCAGATACTCCAGGGCCAGCACCCAGTCGGCCCCCGACTGCAAATGGGCGTCTGGCTGCATGCTGCGGTAGGTCTCCACCATCTCCGGGAGCGTCTCGTCCGTCCAGTAGTCGCCGAAGCTGTCCGCCAACTCCTGCCAGTTTCGGATGGCGGAATAGCCGTCGAACTTGTTGCCGTAGATGCCCTTGGTGGGGTCGTCGGGGGTGCCGAAATCGAACCACTGATAGGAGAGCAGACCGCCCCAGCCCACGCAGTAGATAAAGCACAGCAGCACACAGATCCACACCCGGGGCGTCCGCCATAGCCGCTTATGTTCCAAAACGAAAAATTCCATCTCAGGCCTCCTTGCTGAAGTAATAGAGATATGCGTCGTCCAAAATGGGCTCGCAGGGCACGGCCCGGTCCGCGGGCTTTTCCTCCGCGATGATGCGAAGCACCACCTGGTCCCCCTCGTGGCGGTAGTTGGCCACCGTCACCTGTTCCTGCCAGAGCCTGGCCTGCTCCCGGGGCGCGGTGAGCTCCCAGACCTTGCCCGTCACGCCGTGGGCCAGCTCAGAGACGGTGCCGTGGACCAGCAGCTTTCCGGCGTTCATGATGAACACCTTATCCGCGATGGCCTCCACGTCCGACACGATATGGGTGGACAGCACCACGATCTTGTCTCCGGCGTATTCCGACAGGAGATTGCGAAGCCGCACCCGCTCTTTGGGGTCCAGACCCGACGTGGGCTCATCCAGGATGAGCACTTGGGGGTTGTTCAAAAGGGCCTGAGCGATGCCCACCCGCTGTTTCATACCGCCGGAGAAGGTCTTGATCTTCCTGTCCGCTACGGCGGTGAGCTCCAGCGTGTCCAGCAGCTCCTCCACCCGCTTCTTCGCAGGCCCTCTGGGGATGCCCTTGAGGGCCGCGATATAGGCGAGAAATTCCGCGGCGGTGTAGCTGGGGTAGTACCCGAAGTCCTGGGGCAGATAGCCCAGCACGTCCCGGTAGGCCGGGCCCATGGCCACCACGTCCTTTCCGTTCAGGCGCACCTCCCCGCTGGTGGGCTCCAAAATGGCGCACAGCATCCGCATGAGGGTGGTCTTCCCCGCGCCGTTGGCCCCCAGCAGGCCGTAGACCCCGGGCGTCAGGGTGGCGCTGACCCGGTCCACGGCGATCTTGCGGCCATAGTGTTTCGTGAGCCTATCGATCGACAATTCCATACATATTGACCTCCTTGTTGGCATGGATGATATAGGTGATCTCTTTTGCGAGGAGCCAGGAATATGCCAGTACTGCCGCGACCCAGACTCCCAGGGCGGATGCCTCGTAAAGCCAGGGCAGAAAATGTCCGATGTACCGCCAGAACAGCACCGTGCCCAGGGAAATGGCCATGCAGATATATGCACCGTCCTCCCGGCTCCGGCGGAGGAGGGCCAGCATGGCGGTCATGCAGGTGAGGTAGGGCACCAGGCAGTAGAGGACGATCCGGCCCAGATCATCAAAGGACCGTTGGAGCCAGACCTCCAGGGCCAGCAGAAACGTCAGGCACACCAGCGCGCCCCCGCCCGCCAGCACCAGCCTTGCCAGCATGAGCAGGGGGCCGGAGGTGCGGGTTGCGGCCTCGATCTCGCTGACCCGGTACTGCTGGCCCTTGAAAAAGACGGGCATGACCGCCAGGATGAACAGAGGCATATAGGACGGCAGGGCATAGACGGACAGATGGACGGACAGGGCCACGGAGCAGGTGATGACGAGCACGGCCAGCTGGGACAGCAGCATGGGGATGCCATCAAAGTGGAACACGTCCGCCAAAAAGCCCCAGAATCCCTGCCGGGTCTCCGCCGGGGCGGGGGCCTGCTCCTCCATGAGCTCCAGGCAGAGCCCGATCGTCTCCTCCAGCCGCCGGGGCACGATCTCCCGGCCCAGGGACCGGCGGAGGGCCTCTTTCAACGCTCTATCTCTCATCGTTTTTCACCTTCCTCATGATCGCAATGGCGCATCGGACCCGGCTCTGGGCCGTGCGCAGGCTGCAGCCCATCACCGCCCCGATCTGGCGAAAGCTGAGCCCGTCCCCGTATCGGAGGACCACGGCTTTGCGCTGCTGGGGGGACAGCGCGTCCAGAAAGACGCTGACCTCGTCCCGGTCCTCCGCCTGCTGTATCTCGTCGTGCTCGTGGATGAGGGGGCATTGGTCCTCCAGGGGATATGGGCGGAGCTTTCGGCTCTCGTCGATGCAGAGGTGGTCCGCGATGGTGTACAGAAACGACCGGAACCGCTGCTGCCCCGTATATTTGGGCAGGGCCTTGAACAGCCGCAGAAACGTCTCCTGTGTCAGATCCTCCGCCTGCTCGTCGCTGCCGCAGCTGGCCCGGCAGTAGCGCAGGATGGCGGTGTAGTACCGGCGGATCAGCTCCTCGGCGGCGCCCTTGTCCCCGTGCTGTATCCGCGCTATAAGGTCATCGTCGCTCATGGGCTGTCACCTCCCCGGTGCGAACGCTTCTATGTATCAAAACGGATGAGAGGGCGAAAATGATCAAAATCCCTCGTATATGACTGTCATGATGGAAAACGGCATGGCCTGAAGAGCCATGCCGTTTTTTGCTAGGTTGTGTGTTATCTGCGCCCTTGCGCCCGCGCCCTCAGCCGATGATCTTGAGGGCGCCGGTGGGACATGCCTCGGCGCACTTTTTGCAGGTGGCGCAGACCTTGATGCGGTCGCTGTCCCGGAATTCCGGCTTGACGACGGTGCCGAAGCCCCGGCCCACCAGGCCCAGGAGCCCCTCCTTGGCCACCTCGTCGCAGACCCGCACGCACAGGCCGCACAGGATGCACTTGCCCTGGTCACGCTCGATGACCACCAGCTTCTGCTCCAGGTCCTTGTGGCGCTTCTCCCCGGCGAACCGCTCGGGGTGTATCTCATACCGGTTGGCGTGCTTGATGAGGGAGCACTCCCCGTAGTCGTGGCAGCCGCACTCCAGGCACCGCTTGGCCTCTTCCATGGCCTGGTCGGCGCTGAAGCCGTCGTTCACCGGCTCGAAGTCGTGCTTTCTCTCCTCCGCCGGGCGGTTGGTGATCTTCACCCGGGGCTTTTTCTCCTTGTCCGCCAGGTCCGCGGCGGTGACGACCCGCTTGCTGACAAAGGGCTCATGGTAGGGGACGATGTGCCCCTTGAGCCAGCTGTCGGCCACGTCGGCGGCCTTCGACGCCTCGCCGATGGCGGCGATGGCGATGCCCGCGCCCTTGTTGGTGGCGTCGCCCACGGCGAACACGCCCTCCTGGTCGGTGAGGAACGTGCACTCGTCCGCGGCGATGATGCCCCGCTTGTTGAGCGCCAGGTCAAAGCCGGCGGGGTTGACCTTCTGGCCGATGGCGGCGATGACGCTGTCCACGGCGAGGGTCACGAACTTGCCCTCCACGGGCACCGGGCTCCGGCGGCCGGAGGCGTCCGGCTCGCCCAGCTCCATGACCTGGAGCTTCACGGCGGTCACATGGCCGTTCTCGCCGATGATCTCGGCGGGGTTGGTCAGGAACTTGAACTGGACGCCCTCCTCGGTGGCCTCCTCGATCTCCTCGGGGTTGGCGGGCATCTCGTCCTGGGTCCGGCGGTAGATGACGTACACGTTCTCCGCACCCAGACGCACCGCCGTCCGGCAGGCGTCCATGGCGGTGTTGCCGCCGCCGACGATGGCCACGTTCTTGCCGATGGGCAGGGGGTCATGCAGGGCGACGCTCCGAAGGAAGTCGATGCCGCCGTACACGCCCTCCAGCTCCTCCCCGGGGCAGCGCAGGGGCGTGCTGCTCCAGGCGCCGATGGCCACGATCACCGCGTCATATTTGGCCCGGTAGTCGGCGAAGGAGATATCTTTTCCGATCTTCACGCCGTTTTCCATCTTCACGCCCACGTCGGCGATCTGGGCGATCTCCGCGTCCACCACGGCCTTGGGCAGCCGGTACTGGGGGATGCCGTAGCGGAGCATACCGCCCATCTGGGGCATGGCCTCGGTCAGGGTCACATCGTGGCCCTTGAGGGCCAGATAATAGGCCGCGGTAAGGCCGGCGGGGCCGCCGCCGATGACGCCCACGGTCTTGCCGGTGGGAGCCGCCTTCTCAGGCTTCCAGGCGTCGGTCTTGTCCAGCTGGTCCAGGCTCATGTACCGCTTGATGAGGGCGATGGAGATGGGTTCCTCCACCAGGCCCCGGCGGCACTCCTTCTCGCAGGGGTGGGGGCACACATAGCCGATGGAGGCGGGCAGGGGAAGCTTTTCCTTCACGATGCGCACGGCCTCCCGGGTATTGCCCAGGGCCACCTGCTTTACGTACGCCTGGCAGTCGGTGCCCGCCGGGCAGGTCAGCCGGCAGGGACCGCGGCAGTCCCCGTCATGGTCGCTCATGAGAAGCTCCAGGGCGATCTTCCGGGCCTGGATGGCCCGCTCGCCCTCGGTGTTGATGACCATCCCGTCCGCCGCCAGGGTGGAGCAGGAGCGAAGGAGCTTGGGAGAGCCCTCCGCCTCCACCACGCAGATGCCGCAGGCCCCGTAGTGGGCCACGGTATCGTCGTGGCACAGGGTGGGGATGTCGATGCCGTGTGCCCGGGCGATCTCCAATATGGTCTGGCCGGACTGGCCGGTGCAGGTCTTGCCGTTTATCGTCAATTTGATCTCACTCATGGTTGCCGCCCCCCTTATTCCACAGTCACCGCGCCGAAGCGGCAGGTGTTATGGCATGCGCCGCAGCGGATGCACTTTGCCGGGTCTATCGTATAGGGCTTCTTGACCTCGCCGCTGATGGCCTGGACCGGACACTTCCTGGCGCAGGCGGAGCAGCCCTTGCACTTATCCTTGTCGATGGAATATGTAAGCAGCGCCGGGCACGCCTTGGCGGGGCATTTTTTGTCCCGGATGTGGGCGTCATACTCGTCCCGGAAGTACCGGATGGTGGTGAGCACCGGGTTGGGGGCGCTCTGGCCCAGGCCGCAGAGCGCGCCGGCCTTTACCGTGGTGCACAGCTCCTCCAGGAGCTCCACGTCGCCCTCCTTGCCCTCACCGTTCACGATGCGGGTCAATATCTCGCCCAGACGCTTGGTGCCGATGCGGCAGTGGACGCACTTGCCGCAGCTCTCTTTGGTGGTGAAGTCCAGGAAGAACTTGGCGATGCCCACCATGCAGGTGGAGTCATCCATGACCACCATGCCGCCGGAGCCCATGATGGCACCGGTAGCCTGCAGGCTCTTGTAGTCGATGGTGGTGTCCAGCAGACTCTCCGGGATGCACCCGCCGCTGGGGCCGCCCAGCTGGACCGCCTTGAATTTCCGGCCGTCCCGGATGCCGCCGGCGATGCCGAAGATCACGTCCCGCAGCGTCATGCCCATGGGGATCTCCACCAGGCCGCCCCGCTTCACCTTGCCGGTGACGGCGAAGACCTTGGTGCCCTTGCTGTTCTCGGTGCCCATGGCGGCGAAGGCCGCGCCTCCGTGGTTGATGATCCAGCTGACGTTGGCCCAGGTCTCCACGTTGTTGATGTTGCTGGGCTTGTGCCAGTAGCCGGCCTCGGCGGGGAAGGGGGGCTTCAGCCGGGGCATGCCCCGATTGCCCTCCAGGGACTCGATCAACGCCGTCTCCTCGCCGCAGACGAAGGCACCGGCGCCGGCCTTGATGCGGATGTCGCAGGAAAAGTCCGTGCCCAGGATGTTCTTGCCCAGATAGCCCCGCTCTCTCGCCTGGCGGATGGCCTCGGTAAGCCGGACGATGGCCAGGGGGTACTCCGCCCGGACGTACACCACCGCCTCGATGCAGCCGATGGCGTAGGCGCCGATGAGCATGCCCTCGATGAGGTTGTGGGGGTCGGACTCGATGACTGCACGGTCCATGAACGCGCCGGGGTCGCCCTCGTCCGCGTTGCAGATCAGGTACTTCTCCGTGCCGGCGCTCTGCCGGGCGGCGTTCCACTTGAACCAGGTGGGGAAGCCCGCGCCGCCCCGGCCGGCCAGGCCGGATATTTTGATCTCCTCGATGACCTGCTCCGGGGTCATGGTCTTCAGGACCTTTTCCAGGGCCTGATAGCCGTCGTCCGCCAGATACTCGTCGATGCTCTCCGGGTCGATGACGCCGCAGTGGCGCAGGGCGATGCGGGTCTGCTTGGAGAGAAAGCCCTCGTCCTCCGGCTGGATGGCGATGGGAGCGAGCTGCGTATAATCCCCGGTCTTCACCGCGGCCACGATGGCCTGGGCGTTCTCCGGGGCCACATGCACGCACCGGTGCAGCATGCCGGCGGCGTCGTACACATCCACGATGGGTTCCAGGTAGCACGCGCCCACACAGCCGGTGATGGACAACTTTGCGTCCACCTCGGGGCTGAGCGTCTCCTTCAGGGCGTCATAGACCGCTGCCGCGCCTGCCGCCAGGCCGCAGCTGCCCTCGCCCACAACGATCCTTGCCGTCATGCCGATTCCGCCTCCTTCCGCAGGTCCCTCAGGATCTGCCGGGCCTTGTCCGGCGTGAGGGAGCCATAGGTCCTGTCGTTGATCATCATCACCGGGGCCAGGGAGCAGCAGCCCAGGCACGCCACCACGGACAGGGAGAACAGACCGTCTTCCGTGGTCTCGTTGTTGCCGATGCCCAGCTCGTCCGACACCGCGTCCAGAATACGCTCTGCGCCGTTGACGTAGCAGGCCGTGCCCTTGCACAGCATGATGAGGTACTTCCCCACCGCCTGGAAGCGGAACTGGGAATAGAACGTGGCCACGCCCAAGATCTTTGCCGGACTGTCTCCCGTCCGCTCAGAGATGCGGTATACCGCGTCGATGGGCACATAGCCATAGATTTCCTGTGTCTTCTGGAGGATGGATATGAGACTGCCCTTCACACCGGCGTATTCCGCCAGCGTGTCGTCCAGCAGCGTCAGATCCACGCTCGGGTGGTTGCAGCTTGGCATGGTGATCCTCTCCTTTTTATGTTTGGCGCATACGGGTATCCCGCCGCGCCCGGACAGCGGGAAACAGGCTGACAAGATATCCTGAGCCCCGCCCGCGGTCCAAAGACATGCTTCAACGAGTATGATATCATGGGGTCCGTCGAAAATCAAGACAAGGCGGCAAGTTCGCGCGAAGAAGGCTCACTTTGGCCTCCGACGCCTGTCACGGCTCCTCTGTCTCCAGGATGGAAACGCCCCAGGGGGCCAGGTCCGCGGGCTCGTCCCGGTCCAGTGACCGACCGTCCAGCAGAGAGCGGGCGGGGCCGTGGGGGATGGAGGCGGTCAGCGGGCTGACGGAGTAGTTGAAAAGGAAGGTGATGCCGCGGCCCCGGCTGTTGACGGCCCGGCGGACGATGAGGGGGAAACGAGCTTCCGGAACGGGAACGCCGAGCTCCGGCAGCAGGTGCTCCAGCACCGCGTCCAGCCCGCCGGGCTCGAAGCAGGCGGCCAGATACGCCGCCGCGCCGGCGCCGTACCGGTGCAGCGTCACCGCGGGGATGCCGTCCCAGACCGGGTGCCGGTACGTGCACAGCGCCTCCGCGCCCCGCAGCTCCGGAAGCTCCATCCAGTCGGTGACGGCCACGTGATCTGGCAGGGGGATGCGGTCGGAGGCCAGCTCCACCTCCACAGGGACCGTGAACCGGTCGTAGGTAAGGCCCAAGCATTTTGTGAGCAGATGGGGCTGGGCGTCGTGGTAGATCTTGAGGTGCTCGTCGGAAAACCCGCTGCGGAAAGCCGCAAGCAGATGGCCGCCGCCGCGGACATAGTCATCCACGGCCTGGAGCAGGTCCTCTCCGGCGGAGTAGAGGTAGGGCAGTACGAGAAGGTCATAGGCGGAAAAGTCCCGCTGGCTGTCGGAGACGATGTCGTATTCCACGTTGAGCCGGTACAGGCTGTCGCACAGCCACCGCAGATAGTCGCTGTAGCCCTTGTCCGGCGTACCGCCCAGCCGGCAGGTGGGGAACCAGTCCAGTCCCGTATGGGAGCGGGAACTGACCATCACGGCCACCCGGTTTTTCTTTTGCAGATGCAGCAGGTGGGGACTGAGCTGCCGGAACTCCCGGCCGATGACGGCTGCCTCCCGGTATGTCTCCCCGGGGGTCATGTCATGGCTCAGGACGCCCTTCCAGTAGCTCTCCAGGGCGTTGTGGATGCTGTGCCAATGCCAGTATTCCACGCACTCCGCCCCGGCGGCGATGTGGCTGAATGCCTGCAGCCGGAGCTGGCCGGGGTAGGGGAGCCAGCCGAGCAAGCCCTGGGCCTGGGTCTCCAGGACCAGATAGCCGGACCTTTTCAGCGCCCGGGTGCTGGCCCCGCCAAAGGCGATCTCCGCGCCGGTCAGGCCGCTCTCGCTGGGATGGTAGATGTCGCATCCGGCCACGGTGACGGCCCGGGCGGCGTCAAAGTGGTCCACCTCCGGCTGGTGCCCGAAGGACGAGCCCCGCCACTCGAAATCGAAGTTGTGGGTGACGAATTGGTCCGGGCGGCGGTATTCGTCCACGATGGACCGCTGCCACAGGAGGAATTCCGTCACCAGGTGCCGCTGGAAGGCGGCGTATTCCGCGCCCAGACTGCCGTTGATGGTGCCCCGCACATCGGGCAGGTCGTCCCAGGAGCCCAGGGAGTTGGACCAGTAGGCCAGGCCCATGGCCCGGTTGAGAGCTTCCACCGTGCCGAACCGCTCCCGGAGCCAGTCCCGGAACATCTCCTGGGCCCGGGGGGAGCAGGTGTCGTAGGGCTTCGTCTCGTTGTCCAGCTGAAAGCCGATGACGCATCGGTACCCCTGCACCGCCTCCATGAGCCTGCGGATGATGCGTTCGGCGTGATAGCGGTAGCCCGGGTGGGTGATGTCGAAGTTCTGCCGGGGCCCGTAGCGGCAGGGGCCGCTGTGGGTGTCGGACAGGATATCCGGGTATTTTCGGGCGAGCCAGGGGGGCAGGGCATAGGTGGGCGTGCCCACGATGACAGAAAGGCCATGGGCCTGGGCCGCCTCCAGCACCCGCTCCAGAAGGGAGAAGTCGAATTCCCCCTCCCGGGGCTCCCAGGTGCTCCAGGTGGACTCCGCCACCCGGATGAGATTGAAGCCGGCGGCGGTGAGAAGGTCCATGTCCTTCTCCAGCCGTTCCTCGGGCATATATTCGGCGTAATAGGCCGCGCCGTACAGCAGCTTGTCGGCCATGCGGACACCTCCGTGCAGAAAAATATCGTGATGGGACGATTATACAGCAAAAGTCCGCAAAAGGGGAGAGGGAACTTGTCATCTGTCCCGCCGGCTGGTATAATCTGGGGGACAAAACCGACGAGGTGTTCTATGGAAAAGCTGAACGTGTGTCTGATGAACGACTCCTTTCCCCCGGCCATCGACGGGGTGGCCAACGCGGTGACCAACTATGCCCGGGTCATCTCGGACCGGCTGGGCAGGGCGTCGGTGGTGACGCCCTATTACCCGGAGGCGGACGACAGCGCCTTTCCCTTTCCCGTGCTGCGCTATCCCAGCCTGGACGTGATGAAGCTGGTGGGCTACCGGGCGGGCCTGCCCTTTGACGCGGAGACCATGGGGCGGATGGAGAAGCAGCGCTTCGACATCATCCACAGCCACTGTCCCATCAGCTCCACGGTCCTGGCCCGGGCCCTGCGGGACCGGATCGACGTGCCGGTGGTGCTGACTTACCACACCAAGTTCGATATCGACATTGCCAACGCCGTCCGGGGCGAGTTTCTGCGGGAGGAGGCCGCCCGGTTCCTGGTCCGCAACATCGCCGCCTGCGACGAGGTCTGGACGGTGAGCCGGGGCGCGGGAGACAACCTGCGGAAGCTGGGCTATGAGGGGGACTATATCGTCATGCCCAACGGGGTGGACCTGCCCCGGGGCCGGGTGGGCGATGATGCCATCGAAAAGGCTGTGACCGGATACGATCTGCCCGCCGGCGTGCCGGTATTTCTGTTCGTGGGCCGAATGATGTGGTACAAGGGCGCCCGCATCACTCTGGACGCGCTGAAAAAGCTGGACGCCGCCGGCCAGGATTTCCGCATGGTGTTCGTGGGAAGCGGCGCCGACCGGGAGGAGATCATGGCCTATTCGTCCTCGCTGGGACTGGACGGGAAGGTGCTGTTTGCCCCGGCCATCCGTGACCGGGAGGTCATCCGGGCCTGGTACTGCCGGGCGGACCTGTTCTTGTTCCCCTCCACCTTCGACACCAACGGCCTGGTGGTCCGGGAGGCGGCAGCCTGCGGCCTGGGCAGCGTGCTGGTGGCGGGAAGCTGTGCGGCGGAGGACGTGACAGACGGGGTGAACGGCATCCTCATGGAGGAGAACGCCGGCTCCATGGCGGAGAAGCTCACGGCTGTCTGTGCCGACCTGGGCCTGGCACGGCGTATCGGCGGGAATGCCCAGCGGGACCTCTATATCTCCTGGGAGGACGCGGTAAAGAACGCCTATGAGCGCTATGGCACCGTCATCGACAACTATCGCCGGGGCCTGTACCAGGAGCATGACCGGCTGACGGACGGGCTCCTCCACGGCCTGGCCTCCGCCATGGATGGCGTCAACCGGGGCCGGGAGCGCTACCGCCACATGCAGGAGGAGATCACCAGCGGCGTGGAGGAGGTCAGAGAGAGCCTGGCGGACGGCTTCGGGGACCTGAGGGAGGAACTCACAGACGGCCTGGAAGAGCTGAAGGACGGCCTGAGCGACGGCGCCCACCACCTGAAGGACCGGCTGGAGGAACTGGGGAAGAAAATGGAGCGGTAAAGACGTGAGACTGCTGACAGATCGGGATCGGGGGAGAGAGGCATCATGATGGGACTGTTTGACAGATTCAAGAAAAACAATAATAAACCGGAGGCTGCAAACGAGGTTTTTCCATTTGACGTTCCGCCGAATACAGCGGCTCTTGTATGTTGTCATGTACTCGACAGAGAAGCGCCCATTCTGTATGCGTCACATGATTTGGAAGACGGATTGTGGCAATTTCTGTGTGGAAAAGCCCATGAAGCGGACGGGGGAAGACTGGTGGCCTTAAAAGAGGTTTTTGATTTAGACCCTTCCATCGGTGCGTTGAAGAATATCCCCTGCGGTTGCCAAGTGGAACGAAAAACGCCGGATGATAGCTGGGTCATTGTTTATCGGGAAACGGATGGGCCTATAGCAAACAAAGAACTGTCTGTGTGCGAAATATGCGAAAAAGTAAAGACGGTTGATCACTTTTATCCTGCTCCCAAAGCATATTTTGACTGTCTGAGATACATACAAGCCTTGGTGGATAGCGGGGATTTTGAATTTGAATTTAAGGATTGCGATACTGATAAAGTAAAGGATGAAAACGAACATTGGATAAATGATGTGATACGTCATGTGATAAAATGCAAAAATTGCGGTCAGCATTTTACTTGTTTTGCCGATACGTACCATGGAAACGGATACTTCAAAATAGGAAAATAATCAATTTTTGGATTGCAGAGGTGTAGAAAATCTGGGATTTGTGGAGATGGTTTTATGAAAGAGAAGATGAAAGAGTATTTTGAGACAAAAGATATTCCTAAGAGAAATAAGTTGTTGAGAGAATTGGCTTTAAATTATCCGCCGGATGCAAAAGATTTCTTTTACCGGGCTTTCAAAAGAGAACGCTATTTGGATATGAGGCTTACTGCGATCAGAGGCTATGCCTTTTACGCAAGTGAAGAAGAAGTGGAAATTGTCATGTCTAAAATGCTGGAACTGTTGAAAAGAAGACCAGAGCGGACTCCCTATGATTATCAGGAATATGAACCTATGCGTTCAAAGTTTCTGATGCCGTATTTGATCGAAAGATACGATTATCAGTGTTTTAAAGACTTTAACGAGCAGTTGGAAAAGCAATATAATGCTATGCCGGATGTTTTTAAGAATATTTACAGTGTTGATGAGTACGGAAACTCATATGCTATCCGGGACCCAAAAGAAGTCACGGAAACGTTTGATAAGTTTTATGAAGAGAGAAGACGCAAAGAAAAAGCACAGCAGAGCGGGTGACCGCTCTGCTGATCGTTTTACTTCTCTCTCTGTTTTTCTCCGTCGTAGTCATCCAGGAAGGAGTGCTCTTTGCCGTTGGATTTGTAGCCGGGGAAGGTGTCCAGGCATACTGCGTGCAGGGCGGTGAAGATGCTCTGCTCGATGTTGGGATTGTCCTTTTTCAGCTCCCGCAGCAGTTCCTTCACCTCCTGGCGCTTGGAGGTCATCTCCCCGGTGGCGGTGCCCTCCGTCAGCCGGCAGGCGCACCGGAGGAAGGTGAGATGATTGTACCGGGCCCAGGCGATGATGTCATCCTCGTGGACGCAGTAGAGGGGCCGGATGAGCTCCATGCCGGGGAAGTTGGTGCTGTGCAGCTTGGGCAGCATGGCCTGCAGCTGGGCGCCCCAGAACATGGCGATGAGGGTGGTCTCGATCACGTCGCTGAAATGGTGGCCCAGGGCGATCTTATTGCAGCCCAGCTCCTTCGCCTTGCTGTAGAGATGCCCCCGGCGCATCCGGGCGCACAGATAGCAGGGGTTCCGGTCCGTGCTGTCCGCCGCGGCGAAGATGTCTGAGTCGAAGACCGTGACCGGCACCTCCAGAAGCGCCGCGTTGGCCAGGATCTGTGCCCGGTTGGCGGGGCTGTAGCCCGGGTCCATCACCAGGAAGACCAGCTCGAAGGGGACCTCCGTATGCCGGTGCAGCTCCTGCATGAGCTTGGCCAGCAGCATGGAGTCCTTGCCCCCGGAGATGCACACGGCGATGCGGTCCCCCGCCCGGATGAGCTCGTAGCGCTTCACCGCCGCCACAAAGGGCCGCCAGAGGACCTTCCGGTATTTGGTTATGATGCTCCGTTCGATCGCCTGGCAGGGCGTGAGCTCCTTCGCCATGGGCATTCCTCCCCAATGAACTGCCCCAAGAGTATATCATCGACCGGGCCGGGCCGTCAATGCGCCGTGGCTTGCATTTTTCGGATAAGTATGGTAATATACTTTTTTAGGGTAACATAATGCCTGAATGTCATCTTCGCCCGGGGGGCAAGAGGAGGAACATATATGACGATACTTTACGCGGCCATTTTGGGCCTGGTGCAGGGCGTGGCGGAATTTCTGCCCATCTCCAGCTCCGGCCATCTGGCGCTGCTGGAGAACATCCTGGGCGGCGCGGGGCTGATGGAGCTGGACAACAGCGCCCTTTTCAACATCATGCTGCATCTGGCCACCCTGGTGGCGGTGCTGGTGGCCTACTGGAAGGACATCCTGGACATGCTCCGGGAGGTGGGGGCCATGGGAAGCGACCTGGTCCACGGCCGGGGCCTGTCCGCCAAGGGCCGGCCGGCCCGGAAGCTCATCTACATGCTCATCGTGGCCACGCTGCCCCTGTTCGTCATCGTGCCCTTCAACGACGCCATCGAGAGCCTGAACGAGATCCCCTGGTTCATCGGCGCGGCCCTGATATTGACGGGCACGCTTTTGTACATATCCGACCGGCTGCCCCGGGGAAAGAAGACCGAGACGACCATGACCTGGCTGGACGCGGTCATCATCGGCCTCGGGCAGGGCCTGGCCACCATGCCGGGGCTGAGCCGGTCCGGGACCACCATCTCCGCCGGCATGGCCCGGGGCCTGAAGCGGTCCTTCGCGGTGCGGTTCTCCTTTTTGATGAGCCTGCTGTCCGTGTCCGGCGCGGTGATCCTGCAGGTGCTGGACGTGGTGGAAGAGGGCATCGATACGGCGATGCTCCCGGCCTACGGCGTGGGCATGCTGGTGGCGGGCGTCACCGGATATCTGTCCATCCGGCTGCTGCAGGCCATCGTGCGCAAAGGGCGCTTTGGGGGCTTTGCCTATTACTGCTGGTTCGTGGGGGTCATCAGCATCATCGTCTGGTTTCGTTTGAGCGTGTAAGAGGGTACATATGGCACAGAAGAAAACGACCTCCGGCAGCCGGAGCGGGACAAAGAAGTCCTCATCCGCTGCCCGGGGCACCACAAAAAAGAAGACCGCCTCCTCCCGGGGCGGCAGCAGCAGAAGTCAGAAGACCAAGACCTCTGCCAGGTCCTCGCCCGCGAAGAATACCCGGGCAAAGACGGCGTCCTCCCGGAGCGGCGGCACGGCAAAGCGTGCGTCCGCCCCGGCCCGGTCCGGGACGCGGGCCGCAGCCGCACAGCCGGCACGCCGGCCGGTCCGGCGGCAGGTGGGATGTTGGGTGCTGCTGTTTCTGGGGCTGGTGGCGGCCATTGGGTATTTCCCGGTGGACGCCTGGCTGGTGAGAGGCATCCGCGAGACGGCCATGGGCCTGTTCGGCTGGGGATTTTATATCGTACCGCCATGCCTTCTGTGGGGCGCGCTGATCCTGCTGTTCCACCGGGGGCGGCCTGTGGCGGCCCGGCTGGTATGCGTCCTGCTGCTGCCGCTGGTGTTCGGGACCTTTATCCATGTGCTGCTCTTCCCGGAGGACAACATCTTCTCCATCAGCGTGGGAGACGGCATCGGCAAGCTGTGGCGGTACGGCCAGTATGTGACGGAGTACTGCGGCGGCGTGATCAGCGGTGCGCTGGGCATCGCCCTGAAGAAATCCGTCGGCATCGTCGGCGGCTTCCTGGTGCTGGTGCTGGCCTTCTTCGTCCTGCTGCTGCAGGGGATGAGCCTGTCGGTGGTGGAGCTTTGGGACCGGTACAAGAACCGGGCCCGGCTGGACTATGAGCTGGAGGAAGACCTGGATGTGCTGACGGAGGACGAGCTCATCACCGAGGAGGACTATCTCTTCCCCCTGGATGGGGGAAAGCCCATCCGAAAGGTGGAGCCGCCCCCGGAGACCGTGTCTGCCCCGCCTGAGCCCCCGATCCAGCCCATTCCCGCCCGGGAAAAGGCGCCGGCACCGGCGAAGAAGACCGCCCGGCGCAGGAATTTTTACGACCAGAACAAAGAGCAGGCCAAGGAACAGCTCTTTGCGGATTTTGATGTGGACCAGGAGGCCCTGGCCCGGGTGGCGGCCACACGGGTCGCCAACGAACTGGACGCCCGGCAGAGCCAGCGGGCGGACGCGGCCCGGGCGGCAAAGCCCGCGCCGGAAAAGCCGGCCAAAAAGCCCGTGTCCACGGCAAAGAAGTCCGCAGCGTCCCCCACGGACGCTGTGCCGCCCATGACCGTGGAGGAGGCGGCGGATATCGCCGGCGTACAGATCCAGAGCGCGGATATGGACGAGGCCGCGGCGGTCCCCGCTGCACCGGAGAAGATCAAGATCGACAAGGACGCCGAGGCGGCGGCTGTGGCCCAGGAGATCGAGGCCGGCGAGGCGGAGGACAAGCCCGAATATATCTTCCCGCCGGTGGACCTTCTCAACTCCAGCGGCGACAGCACCTATGAGGCCGACGGGGACCTGGACGAGACCGAGACCCAGCTGGAGAACGCCGTGCGCAGCTTCGGCGTGGGCGCCAGCGTGGTGGGCGCGGTCCACGGCCCCACCATCACCCGGTATGAGCTGAAGCTGGACCAGGGCGTAAAGCTCAATAAGATCACCAACCTGGCCGGGGACATCGCCCTGAGCCTGGGGGTGAAGAGCGTGCGCATCGCTCCGGTCCCCGACAAGATCTCCACCGTGGGCGTGGAGGTGCCCAACAAGAACGTACGCACCGTGTGGCTGGGAGACCTGGTGGACTCCGACGAGTTCAAAAACTCCAAGTATAAGCTCTGCGTGGCCCTGGGCAAGGACATCGGCGGCAATGTGATCGTGAGCAATCTGGCCAAGATGCCGCACCTGCTCATCGCCGGCACCACCGGCTCCGGCAAGAGCGTGTGCGTCAACTCCATGATCCTGAGCCTGCTGTACAAGTCCACCCCGGAAGAGGTCCGCATGATCATGATCGACCCCAAGATGGTGGAGTTCGTGGTCTACAACGGCATGCCTCACCTGTATGTGCCCGTGGTGACCGACGCCAAGAAGGCGGCGGGCGCCCTGCAGTGGGCGGTGGTGGAGATGCTCAAACGCTACCGGCTGTTCTCCGAGACCGGGGTCCGGGAGCTGTCCGCCTACAATGCCATCAAGAAGAAGGAAGGGGAGGAGACCCTGCCCCAGGTGGTCATCTTCATCGACGAGCTGGCCGACCTGATGATGGTGGCCTCCAAAGAGGTGGAGGAGTCCGTGTGCCGGGTGGCCCAGATGGGACGCGCCGCCGGCATGCACCTGGTCATCGCCACCCAGAGCCCCCGTGCCGACGTGATCACGGGCCTGATGAAGGCCAATATCCCCAGCCGTATCGCCCTGTCCGTCTCCGGCCCGCTGGAGAGCCGCATCATCCTGGACCAGCAGGGGGCGGAAAAGCTCCTGGGCAACGGCGACATGCTCTACTCTCCCATCGGCAGCAAGCCGGTCCGGCTCCAGGGCGCCTTCGTCACCGACGAGGAGCGGGAGGAGATCATCAACTTTGTGAAGAAAGAGGCCGAGGCGGAGTACTCCGACGAGATATTGGCGGAGATCGAAAAGGCTGCCGCGGACAAGGATGCCAAGAACGCCCCCGCCGAGGAAGAGACCGGCCCCAAGAGCGATTACGACGAACTGCTGCCCCAGGCGGTGGAGGTGATCTTCGAGACGAAGCAGGCCTCCGTGTCCATGCTCCAGCGGCGCTTGAAGCTGGGCTATTCCCGGGCCGCCCGGCTCATCGACCAGCTGGAGGAGGTGGGGGTCGTAGGCCCCTACGAGGGCTCCAAGCCCCGGCAGATCGTCATAACGAAGCAACAGTGGCAGGAGATGCAGTACGCCCACGGCACCGCGCCGGTGGACACCATCGCCCATGAGTTCGCCCAGGTGGCGGAGAGCGACGAGTTTGCCCCCGCGGCGGAGGAGACGTCCCCGGCGGAGCCGGAGGACGCGGCAGATGAGGCCGATGTGTTTGAAAAGGACGACGGGGAGGACGATCTTCTGTGACGGAACTGTACCCGCCGGTGGACGGACAGGCCCTGGTGGGCGCCGGCCCGCTGGAACTGGCCCATGTGGGGGACGCGGTATATGAGCTGTTGGTCCGCACGGAGCTCATCCGCCGGGGAACGGCCCGGGTGGGGGACCTGCACCGGGCGGCGGTGGCCTATGTGGCCGCCCCGGCCCAGGCCGCGGCCATGGAAAAG
>CANRNU010000008.1 GCA_947632005.1 uncultured Oscillospiraceae bacterium
GCGCGCCTTTAGGCGCCGCCAACATTATGCCCTTACAGGGCTTGTGCAGGCCACCCGCTATGCGGGTGGTCCTGACTCTTCTTCTCCGGACCGGAGAGGCGTGCGCGTCTACGCGCCGGGGCGCTTTTTCCGGGCCAGGATGATGCATGCTGTCAGGGAGGCCAGGGAGATGTAGGCGCCGGGGATGAGACCGGGCGGCATATAGCGCATGTCCAGGGTATGCTCCCCGGCTGTCACCGGGATGGCGGTGAGACAGCCCTGGACCTCCTGGGCCTGGACGGTCTCCCCGTCCAGGGTGATGTGCCAGCCGGCGTCGCAGGGAATGGTCAGCACCAGAAGGCTGTCCCCCCTGCCGGTGGTGAAGGTGCCGCTGAAATGGCTGGGGCTGAGCTTCCGGAGCGGGCAGCCGCCCTCTTCCAGGGCCTGCTGATAGTCCGCCAGGACGGCGGCGTTCTCCGTGGCGAAGGCAGCCCCGGATATGGTCAGGTCCGCGGCGGCCCGCATGAGCACGGTCACAGGCTCGCCGGCGGAGAAATCGCCCAGATACAGCGTCCCGTTGGCCTGGCCGTTGGCGTAATAGGCCCGGAACTCGCCGTTGACGGATACGATCACGCCCGGATAGTCCTGGATGCCGACAGCGCCGTACAGGGGGCCGTCCGCCCCGGGCGTGACGGTATAGGTCAGGGTGCCGGAACCGCTGCCATCCAGGGTGTAGAGACCGCCGCCGGCGTCTGTCATGTCCTGGAGAGTCAGGACCGCCTCGGCGGGAGTATAGATGGAGGCGGCAGCCTCCGGAGCGGCGGCGTCGTACAGCCCCTGGAGATAGGAGAAGGGGTCAGGGGCAGAGACGTCCGAGGCAAAGGACTCGTCCGCCGTCCAGGCCACAGGCAAGGCGTAAGGATCCTCATAGATGGTGTATTCTCCGGCGGTGGCCGTGGCCTTGTACGGCTTTTGCGTGCTGCCGGCGACCAGGTATTTTATACCAAGAAAGCTGTCGGTACCCGCGGTCACATCCGGTCCGTACAGGCCGAACAGTCCCTGGTAGCGGGAGATGCCCAGGCGCTGGAAGAAGTCCAGGTTCTTCTGGGGGATGGTGGAGCCGTAGTGGCTGATGCCGTCATAGCCGAAGAGCATAGCCTCGCAGCGGTTTTGGTCGAAGCACTCCGGGCTCTCCGTCCGGACGAACGTGTCCCCGGTGTCCAGCGCATCCCAGGCGGCGGCCTTTGCCGATACATACGCGGACCATCTGGAGGGGCTGGAGGAGGTCTCGGTGAGCGCGTCCAGGGACAGCTTGGCATTGAGGCCCAGGTCGGTCCCGTGCACCAGCAGAATGACGGCGGCGACCGCGGCGGCCAGCCGCTTTCCGGTGCCGGGCCGGAGCAAAAGATACAGTCCCGCGCACAGGACCGCGGCCGCAGCCCAGGTCCAGATGGCTGCGGCCCGGGAGACCAGCTCCCGGCCCGCCCCGGTCAGGGCCAGCACCGCGATCAGGGTGACGGCCACCATGGGCAGCGCCAGGTGCCGGGGAGCGGTCCCCTCCCGGAACCCGGCCAGGGCCCGATCCGCGGCGGCGATGAGCAGGAAGCTGAAGAGGAAGCTGTAGCGGTAATTGAACCAGGCTGGGACGTTCATGCCGTGCCAGACCAGATCCAGAATGGGTACCAGGAAGGAGAGGACCAGCACACCCAGCAAAAGCGCCGTCCCGATCCGCCGCCGGCGGGGGATGCGGCCATTGACGAAGTAGAGAGACGCCAGCACGCATGTCGCGACGCCGGAGAAGATGTTGGGCAGGCCAACAGGGGTCAGCTCGTTGTAGCGGAAGGACCCGGCGATCAGTTTGGAAAACAGGGCGGTTACGGGGAATTTCAGCCCCGGCTCCAGTTTGGACAGGGAGAGGCCGGCCTTGCCGCCCATCAGGGAGAAACCGGCGGGAAGGAGCACCGCCGCGGCCATCGCCCCGGCGGCGAGGCTGGCCAGCGCAAACCGGATCAGAGCCCTGCCGGGCCGGGCGCCAGGACCGGTCAAAAGCTCGTACAGGAAGAACAGCACCGAGAACAGGCACAGGATATAGCCGATGTAGAAGTTCAGGGCCAATGCTGCCGCCAAAGTGAACGCATACAGCGCCCAGCCCCGGCCTTCGGCGAGCCGGGCGATGCCCAGGGCGATCAGCGGGAGCATGATGACGCAATCATGCCACAGGTAGTTGATGCTGTAGGCGGACATATAGCCGATAAAGCCGTAGGCCAGGGCGGGAAACAGGATCCGCCAGTTCCAGCCATGGCGGGAGCCGGTGTAGACGGCCATGGTCAGGCCGCACAGCCCCACCCGGAGGATGTACAGGAGGCTGACAGCTGTCAGCAGGTCTTCCCGGGAAAACAGGCAGACGAGCAGATTGAGGGGGCTCATCAGGTAATAGGCCACGACCCCGGCCATGTTGCCCCCCAGGGTCAGGCTGGGAAGGTAGAGAAAGCTGGCCCGACCGGTCACCAGATCCCGCAGCGACCCCAGAAAAGACAGGTACTGAGAGGACATGTCCAGCACGCCAAGGCTCCGGCTGCCGAAGGGCGTCAGGCCGCATAGGAGGAAGACTGCCGCCATCAGGGCCATGGGCAGGAGGAAGGCGGTCAGCAGGATATAGGATCGTTTCGGCGCCTTTTTCATAGCATTCCTTTCACTGCGGAGATGGGATAAAATGTATTATAGCAGAAAACAAAGGATGGGACAAGCAGCGGGGAGAGAGCTTGACACATATTGCCGATACGAGTATAATAAACCAGCTGTGACCCGGGGAACGGGGCAGCCGAAAGACAACACGAAAACGCAAAGGAGATATCTGACATGAAAAAGACTTATATTGCCGCGCTCGTTCTGATGCTGATGCTGGCGATGCTCTGCACGGCCTGCGGCGGCTCTGACAACACGGCAAAAGAGAGTGCCACCGCGGCCCCGGAGGAGACGGAGATCCCCTCCATCACCGCACCTCCCGCCGGAGAGGGCGACGGCCAGGAGGCCGGTCTGGCCGCTGACGACAATGCCGCCCCTGCGCAGAAGGCCAGCGGCGATGCTCTGGCCAACATGAGCGAGGAGCAGAGGAAGGCTGAAGACCTGATCGGCTCCCCTGTGGAAGACCTCTACAATGCCATCGGCGAGCCCAGCGAGATCTCCGCATATACCACCAGCTGCATGATGCCCGATGCTGAGGACGCAGTCCTGACCTATAACGGGTTCTATGTCTCCGTCACCCGCACGGCGAGCGGTGAGACATATGTCATGGGTACGTATAACGACTGATATACCGGGAATAAAGCGACCGGCCCTGTCCCACGGACAGGGCCGGTTTTTGTCAGTTTTTCGCTTCCGGAATCGGACGGAGCTTGGTCAGAAAGACCGCCGGCATATACAGATGGAGCTTAAAAAGGATGGTCAGGATCCACAGTTGATAGGTCAGCCCCCTGGCCCGCAGCAGTCGGGCCAATCCGGAGGTATGCATCTCCTGCCGGAGAAGACGGACAGCGCTGCGGAAGGTGCCGCTCTTCAGACAGCTGTCCATGTAGCAGTATGTGCGCATCAGGCAGTAGGCGTTGATCTGAGGCAGCGTGACCGGCAGTTCCCGGCCCAAATGTGCGTTCATGTACTCCAGGCAGAGCCGGAGATTGCTCAGGTAACCGCTGCTCCGGTATTTGCTGGCGGAGTCCGACCGCCAACGGTAGGTATAGAGACACTCCGGACAGACATACAGGTCCCGGGCTCCCCCAAAGCAGGAAAACAGCATGGATACATCTTCATACATCTTGATACGTGGGTCCTGCAGGAAATGATCCAGCAGCACTTGCCGCCGGAACACTTTGGTGCAGAGGTAACCTTGAAACAGACGAGAATAGAAGGGTCCCCGCCGGTCCCAGAGCATGTAAGGATATATCTCCTTTTCCAGCCGGGCCCTGTCATAATAACCTGTCTGCGGGATGGGAGGATATTCCTTCTCACCATCGCCCTCATGGAAATCGTGGATAAAACCAAACAGAATGATGTCAGGCCGGCCATTCTCAGAAATGGCGGTATAGATGGTCTGCAGCCAGGTGCTCTTCACGCTGTCGTCAGCGTCCACAAAGCAGATATACTCCGACCGGGCATGGTCCAGGCCGACCTTTCTGGCCACGGTCACGCCCCGGTTGGGCTGATGGATCACGACGACCCGGTCGTCCTTTTGGGCGTATTCGTCGCAGATCGCCCCGCTGTTGTCGGGAGAGCCGTCGTCCACCAGGAGGAGCTCGAAATCCCGGTGGGTCTGCGCCAGGATGCTATCCACACATTCCCGGAGAAAAGGCTCCACCTTATAAACCGGCACGATGACAGAGAAGTCAGGCATTTGTGTCCCCTCCTTCGATTTGTGTTTTGGTATCGGTCTTGAATTTGGAGACGGCCAGATCCCGGAGCGAATGGATGAGGAAGCGAAACTCCACGGTACGGAAGAAACATAGGAAAAAGACAGCGCTGGGTATCGCCACGCACACGCAGCCATGGACCAGAAAACCGGCAATACCTGTCAGGGGAATGTGCCGGCAGAGCCACCAGCACAGCAGGCCAGAGCAGATGACGATGGCCTTGTAAAGGAGATTCTTGAGGAAATACCCCCGGGGAGAGCACTTCAGCGCTACCTTGTGGATGACGATGGGGTCGAAGATGATGTTGACCAGGGCGGCACAGTTGGTACTGATGACGCACCCGGCGATGCCTACACGGGGGACTAGATAGAGGCAGACTGCCATATTTACGATCATGCCCAGAACGGGGCGGTATTTGATCTGCTGGAACAGCCCCATGGTACCCCGACAGGTATTGAGATAGACCTTTTGGCCGTTGAGATATACCTCGATGCCGAGCCACAGGGCCAGGGGCGTGACAGCGGTAACGCCGCTGGCGGCAGTGAAGGACGTGACGACGAACCGCGGACCCACCCACATGGAAATGAAATCGTCGGCCAGCACAGCCACGCCGATGGCCCCCACGCCGTACAGCCAGGCGGAGGAGAAATTCACCACTCGAAATACGAGCCGGGACCAGGCCAGGTTGCCGGTGGAGTACAGGCTGCCGAGGGAGGCGTTGATAGAGCGGGTGAATGTGGACAGAAAGGCCTCCAGATTTGCCCGGACCGAGATATAGTTGGCATACAGGGCGGTATAGGAAATACCAACAAATCCGGTCAGGATGATGCTGTCCGTGCCGCGGATCACAACGGCGTTCAGCTTATAGATCAACAGGGCGGAACAATCCTTAAAGAATTCCTTCAGCTCTTCCCGGGAGACACGATCGTTTACTTTTTCCTTCAGATAGGGATACCGTTTGTCGCAGATGGCGGCATACAGCAGGTTGCGCACCAGGGACTGGGCGATCATAACGCCGATATAGACGATGAAGTTCTTGGTAAGATGCAGCGCCAGGATCTGCGCGACGCAGCCCACGATGTTGATGGCATAGCCGGTCACCTGCAGCAGATAGGTCTTCTGAGTGGCGGACACAAAGGCAGACTTGTAGGCGAAGAACCAATAGGAGGAGGCGCTGTTGAACAGGTACAGCAGGAAGATAAAAGCAGGGTTCAGCCGGAGCTCCAGAAGATGGTCGTAGTCCCGGATGAGCCGGGGCAGGAACGGGATCAGACACAGTCCCAGTCCCACGATCACCCAGCCGATGATCCGGTATACTTGGCGGTAGAGCTTCATCAGCACCTGGACCCGATGGCGGTCACCCTGTTCAATGGGCTTATAGAGCTTGAACACGATGGCGGAGCCAAAGCCCAGCTCCGTCAGGGACAGCATGGACAGGATGGAGCTGAAATAGCCCTCGATCCCCAGATAGCTGGTCCCCAGGGTGCGGATGAATACCGAGCGGATAATAAAGTTCAAAAGGACCACCAGGAAGGTGGAGATGAGATTCGTTATGAAATTGAGGAAGGAGTTCTGCGTTCGGGTCATAAGAAGCCTCCGGGGGGCGATAGACAAAAAGAGCAGTTCAGCGTATCGCGGGAAGATTAAAGAGGTGCCTCAGTCGGGGCTGTTAAGCAGGTCTTTCAGTCTCTGGTACGCGCCCGGTCCGTCCAACTGAAAAACAATGTTGCCGGGATACTTGATATTGCCTTCGATGAGCTCCACGCCGTCCGGCAGGATGGCCACGTCCCAGCCGATATAGCCAATATGCTCTGTCATGAAAGTGGCCTGGCGGACAGTGTCCAGCAGTTCATCCCAGAAGGGGACCTGAAGGCCGGGCATGATGTGTCCGGTTGTGGGATGGCATAACACGGGCATCCCGTCCAGGTCTGCACCACGAGCGGTGACAATGCCGGTCTCCAGGTCCAGGGGATAGGCCACGCCGCCGTGATGGAAGTTATCTACGAATTGCCCGGCACCGCCGCAGCGCAGCCCGGCGCCGATAGGCACGACCCGGCTGCCCTTTCGGGCGGCAATGATGCGCACGGTATTAACAGAATCGGGGTTGACGGCGGCCAGCACAGGATGCTGTTGGATGATCTCTTCCAAGAGATACGCCCCGGAGCCAAATTTTTCCAAAAGTGTTTTGGGGTCTGTCTGGTCCCGCCGGAGGAACTGTATGCCGTGGCCCTGGGTGCTGCGGCAGGGCTTGACCAGGAAAGTCTCGTGGCGCGCCAGAAAGGCGGCGAGCTGCTCCGGCGTGCTGTCCGGCAGGTACAGCCAATCCCGCCGGATGAACCGGGCAAAGTGCTGGTTGAACTGATATTTATCGCTGTAGAAGATCTCCTCCGTGGAGGGGTATCCATGGCACAGCAGGTCGCTTATTTTACAATTCTTCCGCCAGATGAGGAACTGATCCAGCATGGGACCGGAGTATTCGTAAAGACGAAGGGATCGAAATTCATTAACCTGTATGCGCCCGTGCAGGTAACAGCGCACAAAACCGAAAAAGAGACTGGCGACAGGCCACCCTGTCTGCTCGTGTATCTCCGACAATGTGACCATGATATGATGGAGATACTTTTTCTTTGCACGAATATAAGAGAGCATACGAATTATTCCTCTTGTCAAAGAGTATAGTGTCGAGGCAACTTACAGTCGCAGCTTTTTATCCCGAAAGACTTCGGTCAGGATCTCCTCGGTCATATCACCAAAGGTTGGGCCGCAGTTTTCCTGATTCTGTCCGATATGGCAGTTGAATTCGATCAGAACCGGGTCGCCCTGCTCGTCCACCGAGAAATCCCAGCCGATCAGGGCCAAATGAGGCATTTTCAGAGCAAGATCCAACGCGGTGGCCCGGACTTTTTCCCAGGAGGGAATGGCAAAACCTTCAAACCGGACACCTTCGTCGGTCTGCTCAACAAAGTTGTCTTTGCCTCCTTTGTGGGTATAGGCCAGCTTTTCCAGGGTCCCGTCTTCCCGCACGATTGCCTGATACCCACCTTTGGAGACGTTGTCTACCCGGCTGTCGGCGTGGCCGATGCGAAGAATGGCGGAGAGGAGGTAAGCCTTGCCGTGAAAGACCAGTGTCACCAGCCGGAGCGTGTTTACACTGGAGTGGTTGAAAGCGGCAAGGGAGGGGTGTTGGACCAGCACCCGCTGGACGATATGATCTGCCTGGACATAGTGGGTCATCATGTCCTCTATAGCAGATGGCGGAGTGTTCTCATCTACGGGTAGAAAAGATATCCCTGAACCTCCGCCCGTATCCCGCGCAGGTTTGAAGATGTATTGGCCACAGGTCAGGCGGGATGCGGCTTCTTCCGGGGTGATGGGCCGCAAATCGTCTTCCCGGTAACAGCCATCGGCATACTTGAAAATGGTCTCAGGGCGTTTTAAACCGGGGAGGATCAGATGGTAGAGATTCTTGTCGGTCATCTGACGAACATAGCACTCGTTGTCAAAATAGGGGATGACATAACGGCGGAAAATATCCGCCGGAATATACCGGGGGTCGACGATACCGGTGCGCAGGAAATCTCGTTTGAACCAATAAATCTTTGGCCGCACGCCAAACTGCTTCCAATATGGGACGACCTTCTCCCGGTATGCCTTATAAAATGACGCATCAAATTCGTGCTTCCGCATGGCTCTGCGGCAACGAAGGTTGAAAAAATGGCATAGGATATCCAGGTCAATGGTATAGTAAAGCCGATCATAGAGAATCTGTTTTGGCGTACGCATAGGGGGGACCTCCTGAGGGGCGTCTGCAACGGGACGAGACAGACAACAAACATAAATATATAGGTATAATATCTGTTGAAAATTAAGGGCGGCGGATTCGGAAACTGCACGATCTTAATGGATAGATATTTCGCCGCGGAGAAGCTGGGGCACAGCTTGGGTATAGGGCGTGTCTGGGTCCATATAAGTGTCATCGTGTTTTTCTGTGCGAGCCTCCGGAGGAGGCGGTGTCATATAGTCGCCATAGCAGTCGGTGAGAAGCCGGTCATAGCCGACGGGAACGGGGACGGTGAGGCTCTCATAGGGAAGCATCAATGTGTCACGAAAATCCTCTGCATGCCAATAGTGCCGGATCGGGTAGAAACCATCCAGACACTGGACCATCGTGCTGTCCTGGTTCCGGGTACGGTAAAGAAATTGGAGCAGAGAGATGAGGTGTTGCCGGCCAATCAGGCCTTGGCAGAACCGGCAGATCTTATGGAGAAGGGGCTTTTCCGCCGCCGGACGGTTGGCCCGATAATCCACGCCCATAAACAGGTATGCGACCTTTTTCCTGAGAGAGCAAAGGAAGGGAGGCCTGCAACAGTTGTCCAGTGGAAAGATAGCCAGGCACATACCCATGTGGTAGGGAGCCAGCCTGGGCCGCTCCCGTAGATAGGTTAGATCCGAATTTGTGACAGCAGTAGTGTCGCTTCGGCGGAAGCGGACCAGCATCTGGGCATAGGTCGGATCGGTGACCGGATTTTGAAGAAAATAGGGGGCATGGGTACCGAACTGCTGGTTGGTCATGCGCCAAAGTTTATCAAAGCTCTCCCGGGGCATCATGATATCTACGTCGTCATCCCAGGGGATAAAGCCTTTGTGACGGATGGTGCCCAGAAGAGTTCCGAAATACACCCAATATTTGATGCCGGCCTGCTTGCAGAGTCGATCAAATTCCTCCAACAGATCCAGATAAACGGCGATCATCCGTTGTTTCTTTTCTGTGATTGGATAGCTGTCGTAATTTTGTTCGTTGAGACTCATATACTACTCCTGTTCTGCCTGATTGATGCGACCTCGCATGGGGGTCTGTCATCCACCAAGGAAAAGTCAAATCAGATAAGTCCTGTGTCAGAGTATGGTCTGTGTCTTGGCTAAAGATGTGACACTGCGCTTGTACACAGGCACAACAACGGGCAGGGTCAATGGGCCTGCGTTCCGTTGGTTTTGCTTTTGGGAGCCGGATCCAGCTTCATTATCGTGATCAACACGACAGGCAGGTATAGCCGCAGTTTGAGCAGCCACACATAGGGTCGAATGAACAGAGGAAGCCCCTTAGACGATATGGCCTTTGTAAGTCCGGACTGGCGCAGCCGACAGGCGACCGCTCTTGTCGTGGGGAGCAAACTGCCGCAGCGGGAATACTCAAGGGATATCCCGCCGACGATCCTGCGCGTGAAAAACCCGCTGATCTGCCGGTCCAGTGCCGGGGAATGGCCGCCAAGGGTGGCGAGCATGTAATCCTGGGCCATTTTTAACTGTAGAAAATAATCCGTCCGATAATGGTGCAGGTTTGAGTTTTTTACCATCCGGTAGATATACAGCTGCTCATGCGTGATGTACATGGACTCGGCGTGCGTTGCACAGTCATAGATCATGGCGACATCCTCGAAGACGGTGATGCGGTCGTCCGTGATAAAATGATCGACGAGCAGCTGCCGCTTTACCGCCTTGGACCAAAGCATACCGGGAAAGAGTTGGGTGCCAAGGGGCCGCCGGCGAAGGTCGCACAACATATAAGGATATATCTCCTGCTCCATCCGGGCCTTGTCGTAAAACCCTTCTTTTGCCAGAATGGGGTACTCTGTGGGTCTTGTGTCACGGGTGTGTTCAAAAACGACCATGTCCGGCTGGCCGTTGCTTTCAATGATCCCGTGCAGGGTCTCCAGCCAGTGAGGGACTACCCAGTCGTCTGCGTCCACAAAACAGATGTATGACCCCTGGGTGTGAGACAGGCCGTTCCGCCTGGCTGGCGTGGGTCCGGCATTTTGCTGGCGGATGACCTGTACCCGGCCATCCTTGGCGGCGTACTCGTCGCAGATGGCCTGGCTGCTGTCCGAGGAGCCATCATCTACAAGGAAAAGGTCAAAGTCAGAAAAACTCTGTGCCAGAATACTGTCTATGCACTGGTGAAGATATGGCTCTGCGTTGTATACAGGCACGATAATGGAGAAAAAGGGAGGCATAGTCTACTCCTTTACCATCGCAGATCAAAATACGGCGACAGCTGCGCACGGAGCCCATGCTGGGTGGTGAACTGAGGACCGATAAACTGGCCAGTACTGTTGCTCTCCACCACGATCCAGCCACCGTCGGTCAATGCCAGATCCCAGCTGATATACGGCTGCTCCGGATAGGACAGGGCGAGCTCCGAGGCCAGGGCCAACATCTCCTCCCAGCGGGGCACCCGAAAGCCGAGAAGTTGCGTACCGGTGTCTGGATGGACCAGCTCCCGCTCCAGGACCTCGGTGGTACCCGGGGTGGTGACGATCCCGTTGTCAGTATCCAAAAGACACACGAAGCCGCCCGCACCGCCGTTGTCCACGATGCTATCGCCCCGTCCGACGCGAAGGAATGTAAACAAGATATGAGCCTGACCGTCCATTGTGAAGGTAGCACAGCGGACAGTATTTACAGACTGGGGATGGAGCCGGGCCATGGCCTCACACTGGACGATGGGTTCCTCCAAGAGGACCCGGTCCGACCGGTGTTGCTCAAGAAATGCGGAGGGAGAAAAGCCGCTGGCCGTATCGCAGAAGTGTACGCCATTGCCGCTGGAATCGTCCCGAGGTTTGATGAGAAAGCGCGGATGCTTTTCTACGAACTGGCGGAGATCCTCCTCTGTGGTGCCGTCATCGAGTTTGATGGCGTCACGGTGGTAGTATTTCTTGAACTGTTCATAGGATCTCCATTTATCTCGGAGGACATTTTTGTCCTCGGCAGTTCCCAGTCGGTCGCAGACATCCTGCTTTTCAAATTCGTTGACAAATTCCATCCGACCGGAGTGATTCAGTCTGGGGTAATCGAAAAGAAAATACTCATTGAAGGCACATACATACCGGACAGCGCAGTACCACATATCTCGTTTTAGATGCCGGATATAGGCCGGATTAGCCTTTTGCTCCGGCGTGCAAAACAAGTCGATATTTTCCTGAGCGTGCCGGTGAAGCTCTCCGCCCTGCAGTCTGTCTGCCGCCCGGAGAAGGGGCGCGAGAAGATGTGCCGAAAAGGGAACTGCATCCACCACGTTCTGTCCTGCTCTTCTCATTTTTTCCGCGATTGACATGATAGGATTCCTCCTGGTGTGATATGTTCGGGCAGGGCTTCCGACCCGAAAGAAGACAGAGGTGCGGCATGACAGGGACAAAATGCCAGTGTGCCGGAAGACAGGAGTCAGGCTTGTCGGAGAAAAGCTTTCAGTTTTCTGTAAACGCCGTTGCCACCAAGCTGTATCAGAGTAACCATGGGATCATCATTTCCCTCGATGAGTTCTACGCCGTCAGGCAGGACGGCCACGTCCCAGCCGACCCAACCGATGCGGGGAGAGACAAGGGCGGCCTTGGATACTGTGTCCAGAAGAATATCCCAGTGTGGGACTTGGAAGCCCGGCATGATCTGTCCGGAGGCGGGATGGCGCAGGTATTCGTTGCCGGAGAGGTCTGCGCCGGGGCCGGTGACGATGCCTGTGTCAATGTCTAACGGATAGGCACAGCCGCCGGCATGAAAATTGTCCAGATGAGACCCAGCGCCACCTGCCCGCAGCCCAGCACCAACTGCCATGACCTGTCCTTTGAAGCGGGCGGTGACAATGCGCACAGTATTGACAGAAGAGGGATTTAGTGACGCCATATCCGGGTGTTGGACGATATATTCCTCCAACAGTGCCCCGCTGCTCTGGCATTCGGCGAAAAAGCTGTCGATGTCCAACTGTTCCCGGTGGCAGAGGGTCACACCCTTGCCCTGTGTGCCAGCGGGGAATTTTCTCAAAAACATCGGGTGACGGTCAACGAAGGCACGGAACTGTTCCTGCGTACAATCCGGCGCGTAGAGCCACTCTCGCCTGATAAAAGAGCGAAAAGCCTGGTTGAATTGGTGTTTGTCCCAAAAGAGGTCAATATCCTCTCTGGTGAAATCCGGATCGAAATATTTCTTCTTCAACCGGCTGGCACCCCTGGACAGGAGAAATTCTCTCTTCTTTTTGAGAGAATAGTCATACAGGCGCAGCACCAGAAACTGTTCGAACTGGGAGCCGTAAACGCACTTGTGCATCGCGTAGGAAAGGAACATTCCTCCGGGAGTGCGGCCCGTTCGTTGTGCGACCGGTTTCAGTTCACGGCTATGCTGTTTAAACCAGAGCAGGGGATGGCGTACCGGATTTTCTGCTGTACGGTTGAAGTTGACAGAGGAAGAGGTGTTAGCTTGCATGATCAATACTCCTTAGATGGTAAAAACTGCCACCAGATCAGGTGCCGAAGGCCCGAGCGTTACCGCCGCCCGAATACTTCGGCCAGCACCTCGTCAGTCAGGTCTCCGAAGATGGGGCCATTGGTGGCGTGGGCCGGGGCAGGGATCACATTGTACTCTACCAGGACAGGCTCCCCGTCGGTCGCCACAGCCATGTCCCAGCCGATCAGCTTAAAATGACTCATTTTAGCGGCGTGGTTACAGACGGCATCCAAAACGCGGTCATAGGAAGGGATCGTCACATCGGCGAACCGGATGCCATTCTCATAATGATCCGAGTAGCGGAAATGGTGATCCATCCCAAGCCTGTCCAACCTTCCATCTGGGAGAACAGTAGCCTTGAAACCGCCCTGGGAGGTGTTGTCTACCTCGCTGTCGGCGCCGCCTACCCGGAGGATGGCTGCCAGCACATGAACTTGAGTGCCGTGCAGGAAGGTGATGACCCGGACGGTGTTCAAAGACCCTGGATTGAGCCGGGCCAGGTCTGAATGCTGCGCCAGTTTTTCTTGTATGATGAAATTCCGGCCGGATCGCCAGAGGATATCAAGAGCGTCTTGCTCAGACAGATCGTCACTGTCATAGAACTGAATGCCGTGGCCTTGGCCGCTGTTTACAGACGGCTTGACGATGACACGTCCGTGGCCGTGGAGACAGGAGGCGGCCTCACCTTCAGTCAAAAGGTTCAGGGCGTCATCATAATACTCGCCGGCGATACGTTTGACCACTGTCACGGGCCGGCGAATGTCCGGAAACAGGACGCTGTGCAGACATTTGTCCTGAAGAGCCTTGGCAAAGATTAGATTATTGTAATGAGGAATGATATGGGAAAACCACATATCATCCGGAATATACTTTGGGCTGAAAGGCCGGTGCTCGTTGGCCAGCAGCTCGAACCAGTACCGTTTTGGCGTACGGGTCCGGAACTGCTTCCAGTAGGGACGGATGACAGAGCTGTATTCTGATGCTACCTTTAAGTTGGGCCCCAGTCCTTTTAGGTCCTGCCGGGCATCCTGCCGAGCCCCGCGAGCCAGAAGCCAGGTCTCCACGCCGGTATACAACCTATCATACATTGGGCGCAGCTTACTGCTCATTGGTCTGGTTCACCCTTTCCTCGTCGGGGGTCCGAATCACTTGGCGGACCTGAAACTGAGGCATATTGCTCACAGTCATATAAATGCGACCGATATACTCCCCGCACAGGCCCAGCAGCATGATGATGACGCCGCCCATGAACACGTCCACGGCAATGGAGGTGGTGAAGCCCGCGGCAATATTGGAGTTGAGGAGTTTTCGGATTACCATGACCATGGCCAGGATAAATCCGAACAGGGCGCAGATCAAGCCGATGAACATGGCCATACGCAGCGGTACGATGGAGAAGTTGGTAAAACCGGTCAGCCACAGTCCCAGCATCTTTTTCAGGGTATAGTTGGACTGGCCGGCGATCCGGTCCCGGTGCGCCATGTCCACGTTGGCGTACCGCAAGGCCACATGGGACAGATACCCGCCCATGGAGGGGAAGGGGCTCTTGTATTTTTTCAACGCATCTATAGCCATCCGGTTCATGGCGTGGTAGCTGGAGATGGCGATGTCCTTGGGTTTGGTGCCGTTGAGCTCCAGCACTTTGCCGTTGAGCCAGCTGGTGAAGCGCTTGAACCAGGAGTGGTGCTTGTGAGGGAACTTGGCGTACACCAGGTCGTACCCCTCCTCCACTTTTTCCACCAGTTTGAAGAGCTGGTCCGCCGGGTGCTGACCGTCGTCGTCCATATATACCAGAACGTCGCCGGTCACATAGGGGATGGCAGCCATTTTTGCGACCGTCTGGCCGAAGTTTCGGGACAGATTCACTCCGATGATCTTTCTGTCCTCCCGGCACAGTGCCTCGATCGCGTCAAAGGTATCGTCATTGGGATAGTCGTTGACCAGAATGATCTGGTAATCGTACGCCGACTGGGCACGAAACACGTTCTGCAGTTCATGGACAACGGGACCAATGGTCTTGGCCGACCGATAACATGGAATGGCGACGGAGATCGTTTTCATTTTTCCGTACCTCCTGAAAATTCATCTCGCAGAAACAACAGCCGCTCCAGACCTGCCATATCTGGCCAGGAGTTGAAAAGGTCGTAATTTTGACGTATCACATCCGCGGGCAGTTCCCACCAACGGCTTTCCAGCAGCAGACGGACAGCGTGCTCATCAAAGCGTTTTTTGAGCGGACGCGCAGGGACTCCCGCTACAATGGTATAAGGTTCCACATCGTGGGTGACAACTGCACCGGCAGCGATTACAGCTCCGGTCCCCACAGTGGCACCCCGTAAAATGCAAGCATTAGCACCGATCCACACGTCATTTCCGATGACACAAGGCTCCGTGAACCGGTCATACCCAGTCTTTTCCTCCGGCATCAGGCCGAAATCCTTATTGTCGTAGAGAAAGGAATGGGTGGTCAGTCGGGAGTAGTCGTGATTTGCTCCGCCGATGGACACATTCCAGGAAATGGAACAAAAGGCACCGATCTCCGCGTGCCAGATAACCGTACCTCGACCGGTATAGCTATATCGCCCCAGCTGGGCGCCATAGACCATGTTGTATCGCTGCAAAGCGGCACGCTCACCCAGTATGCAGTCAGATACCCGGGAGAAATCCCCGATGGTGGCGTGCTCCCCCATCGTAATGTTTTCTGCCCATACGCTGCGGTAGACGGCGGCGGTGACCGGACCGGTCACATTCCGGCAATGTGCATCCGGGGCAATGTAAAGACGATTTCTATCCACGTCATTGCACCTCGATCTCTATCTGGGTCAAAAGCGCATCCAACCGTTGGCGGCAGTCGTCCGGGCTGTCCCCGGACACGATGACCTGTCCGATGCGGTCGCCGGTCTGGGAAAACGCGTGCACTTGATCGCCCTCCCGGACGAGCAGCCGGACCTGGTGGACATTCTCAGGCAGGGGTTTCGGTAACCGGATGGAGTGAACGGTGCCGGTACGGGGAGCCTGAAGCATGGCAGCGGCGGCGGCCTGGGGTTGTGAGGGTCTGGCGGCAAAATAGCCGGACACATCCTGTCCTAAAGCAGCCATAAGTATCATTCGGTAATAGTCGACACCGTAATAGAGGCTTACTAACTCCGGCAGGCAAGTGGCACCTGCCCGTGCCGTAAGTTCGATAATACACGGCTCACCGTTGTGAAGGACAAGATCTACGTTGACAGCGCAGTTGTCGAATCCACAGGCACCGACAGCCCGTTCTACTTCCGCGCGGATGCAGTAGCAAAGAGTTTCGTTCTGGTCCAGAGGCACGAAATGCCCCACGGGGATGTTGGCGCCTCCGACAGAAAGGAAAGACAGTGTTCCGTCCGGCAGAACAAAAAGGATGTTTCCGTTTTGCACGAAGGCTTCTGCGCCGATGTTCTCACCGGCGGCAAAGGCTTCCGCCAAACAGAAATCTTGACCAGAGAGCGCCAGAGCGTCCTGCATCGCTCTGCGAGCTGTCTCTGCATCACGGACTACATATACACCGTTACTTCCCTGCAAGTCCACGGCTTTTACCACCAGAGGAAGGCCAAGCGCAGCAATGGCACAGTCCAGATCGGACAAGCCCCGCAGTACCCGATATTCCGGGGTGCGTATACTTCCCGCCGAAAAGGCCTTCTTCATTGCCAGCTTGTTCACGGATATTTCCGCCGCAGCCATACTGGGGCCGGGCAGGCCCAGCATATCGCAGGTGTAGGCCTGGGCGGGAAGGCATATCTCCGAACAGCAGGAGGTCACGCCGGACACAGCATATTGCTTCGCCGCTGCTGCGATGGCGGGCGGGTCAGTAATATCTGTATAGGAAACTACGTCCGCCGCCGGGATGCCGGGATAATCACCGGGGATGGTAGCCACGACGGTCCCCAACCCCATGGCCTTAGCGGCCTGTATGAGTGGGACCTGGGCCGGACCGGCGCCCAGTATCATGATCTTTTTCATGGGGGACGTCCTCCTAATCCCTCCGGGGGAACTTCATATATTCCGGCGCCTTGGGCCCGGTCATGAACAGCAGGTCGAGAATGCTGACGTTGTGGGTGAATTCCCCGTGGAGCTGGGGATATTCCGGGTAACCGGCATAATCCATGTACGCCAGTTCGATCCCGGCGTTCTCAAATACCTCGTCCACGATATAATCCTTCGCCGCGGGACCGGACAGGTAGTAGTCCCCGCCAGCGGATCTCACCAGCGCCGCCAGCCGTTCCGTCTTTCCCTCGGCCAGCGTATAGTCACTGGACCAGGTAATCCTGGTGCCGATACCAAGTACGGCGCAAATCTCCGTGAGGAACAGGTGGTTGATCTGGCTGAGCATTTCCATCCCCGCGGCCCGCTCGTACAAACTGGCAAACAAGGGCTCATAGACTTTAAAATAGGGGGCTTTCGCGTAGCTGTAGCGAATGGCTTTCCAGTGGTCGGAAGTCCACTGGGAGCCGGTGACGCGAGTCTCGTTGATTTTCTGATAAAACTTTCCCTTGGTGTCCACGGGGATGGTTAACCACTGCAGACCGCCCGTTGTCTTGATCTGATTGCGGTTGCGCCAGTCCCGGCGGGTGTACTGCATGTCATCGTAGAGGATGAACTCGTCCACCAGACCGATGATGTCGAAATACCCCTTCCAGGGGATATAATTGGATTGTAGGATCGCGATTTTTTTCATAAGAATACGCTTTCTTGGGGCAATCATGCCTCCGGGGATATCAGGCTGTAGGCGTTGGTGAAATATATGAGCCCCTCCGGACTGCGGGAGGCGGCAAACTGGCTGTTCCCGCCGATGGGGGAGAAGGTATATTCCTCCCTGTCGATGGTCTGCTCACCAGTGAGAGCTTCCCCGTTCCGGAAGTAGTAGGTCATGCCGTTCTGCTCATGCCAGCCGGTGTAGTCGGGGTCGGCAGGGCCGATCCTGGAGATGCGGAAAATGTAGACGTTGCCCTGCAGCTGGGCCTCTACCAGGGCTTGGACGGGCCCGTAGTCCAGGGTGAGATATTGCATCAGCAGCACCACGGAGGAGACATCGTCGGTCATGAACCGCACGTCATCCCGGAAAAACGCGTCCGCGTAAAGCCGCCCCTCTGTGCGGTAGGTGTCGCCGCCGTCTCCCCAGAGGTCACGGTTGGAGGGATAGTGGGAGTCATGGAAGGGGTCCAGGTTATTGTCATAGATGTTGGTGATGAACAAGGTGTCCGGGTGGGCGTTCGCATAGTCCTCCGTGGCGCGCTCCCTGCCGAACAGGTCGTCCGGCGTGGCGGCATCCAGGACGTGGGGCACATGAAAGAGACTGACGCAGCAGCAAAGTGCCGCAGCGGCGGCAAACAGGCCTGCCAGGACCAGGGAGAACGTTTGGTGGCCGCCGGATGAAGAGGGACTGGCGGCGGTCAGGGCCATGAGGAGCACAGTGACCAGGGCCGGCAGAACGACCACCAGAAATACCCGCGTGGGGAAACGGCCCTGAATAACGAGATACAGAAGGAGTATCCCTGCGCCGCCCACTGCACACAGTGCGCACAGGAGCTCCAGCCACCGGGCCTTTCCCGCGTACCAGACCAGCCCAACGGTCAGACCGAGAAGACTGACAAGACACAGTGCCCGCCAGAGCATCTGGGGGTCATCTTGTATCTTGGCCAGGAGAGTGATGACAGATGTGGACAGAGAGGCCGCTTCCGGCTGCTCCTGAAGCTCGCTTTTGTGACGGGCGGAATAGGAGCGGGCCAGGTCCCGGAGGGTGTCAGTGGTGATGCGCTCATCCATGAAAAACCAGCCCCGCAGAAGCTTTCCCAGTTCCGGGGGGATACCGACGCTCTCAAAATCCTCGTCGGTCATGTCTTCGATGAGAAAATCTACCACACGGGAACGGGCGGACTCAGCCGAGCTGAAGGCGCCGTTCCTGGCTAGGGAGGTGCTGCGGGTGACGTATTTACTGGCGGAGAAGAGGGCCATCACCGCGAGGAAAACACATGCGACAGCGGCCAGCCGTCCGGGCCAGCCCTTGCCCCTGTCCAGCACCGTGCGTAGGCACTGATATCCGACCGCAAGGGAGAAGAAGCAGAGAAGACATTGGCCGGTGTCCTTTCGCTGGAGGATGCAAAGGAGCATGAGGATGACGCTTGCCGCGTCCGTGCAGATATGGCCCGCGCGGCTGTCTGTCTTTCCGCGGCAGAGGACCAGAGCCACCGCGCCGCATCCGGCGACAGCAGGCGTGACGGTAAAGGAGAGCTCTGCTATGGTATACATGAAGATACCGGCGCAGGTCAGGGCGTGGATCGCCGTACCGGCCACCAGGACCCACCGGGAGTCCCGCAGCAACAGGAACACGCACCGCCCAATGATGGTCAGAGACAGGGCGATGATGACGAAATGGTAGCAGGTATACCACCAGAAATCGGGGTCGATGGAGTAAAATGACCCGATGAGTCCGCAGAACAGGACATGGGAGAAGGTGGCGGTAGCGCCCCGGAGTCCCCGCGTGGGCACAGAGCGGATGCTTCCGAGGATGCCGACTTCGTCGCTGGTCATGAAGGAGGGGACGGTGACCCGGCTGGCCCAGAGGAAGAAGAGTCCCGTGAGCGCGGCTGCCGCCAGCCAGCAGTACCGATCTTTCCGCAGGGCGGACCGCAGCCGGGCGCTATATGAACGGCCCCTGTCCGTGAGGGCTGCAGCCAGGCACAGCACCAGCCAAGCGCCCATCCGGGCCGCGCGGCCAGGCAGGAACTGTCCGTCCCGGAAGGGCAGGAACAGGTCCGCGCCGATGCGCCGCTCGATGCCGCTCTCCAAAAGCGCGAACAGCAGCGCTGCGGCTGCCAGCGCCCCCAGAATGCGCCCGGTCCGCCGGGCGTTGCCGCGTGTCATGTGGCGGGACCTCCCTGATAAAACCCGATCACAGCTTCCGCGGCCTTCGCCGTGTCGCTGTCGGTCAGGCCATAGTACATGGGCAGGCGCAGCAATCGCTCGCTCTCCCGGGTAGTATACCTATCCTCCCCGTGGAACCGGCCAAAGCGCCGGCCTGCGGCGGCGGAGTGCAGGGGCACATAGTGGAACACGGACTGGACGCCGTGTGCCCGGAGGTGGGCGATGAGTTTCGTGCGCTCCGTGATGTCCTTTGCCTTGAGATAGAACATGTGGCCGTTGTGGACACAGCCCTCCGGCACGGTGGGCAGCTCGATGCAGCCGGCTTCCGCCAGCGGGGCGAGCATCTCCCGATAGAGCTCCCAGGCATGGAGCCGGGCGGCGTTGATCTCGTCTGCTATCTCCAGCTGGCCGTACAGATAGGCGGCGTTCAGCTCGCTGGGCAGGTAGCTGGAGCCCAGGTCCTCCCAGGTATATTTGTCCACCTGGCCCCGGAGAAAACGGGCCCGGTCGGTGCCCTTCTCCCGGATGACCTCCGCCCGGGGGTCGTCCACCCGCAGGAGGATGGCGCCGCCCTCGCCCATGGAGTAGTTTTTCGTCTCATGGAAGCTGTAGCAGCCGTAGTCGCCGATGGTCCCCAGGGGCCGGCCTTTATAGGTGGACATGACCCCCTGGGCCGCGTCTTCCACCACCAGCAGGCCGTGGCGGCGGGCGATGTCCAGGATGGTGTCCATCTCACAGGCCACCCCGGCGTAGTGCATGACGCAGATCACCTTCGTCCGGTCGGTGACGGCCTCCTCGATGAGAGTCTCGTCAATGTTCATGGTGTCAGGCCGGATGTCGACAAATACGGGGACGGCCCCGGCCAGCACGAAGGCGTTGGCCGTGGAGGAGAAGGTATAGGAGGGGAGGATGACCTCGTCGCCCGGCTCCAGACGGCACAGCAGCGCCGCCATATCCAGGGCGTGGGTGCCGCTGGTGGTGAGCAGGGCTTTGGCCGCGCCGGTATGCTCTTCCAGCCAGGCGTGGCATTTTTTCGTGAAGGCCCCGTCTCCGCAGATCTTGTGGGAATGGATGGCCTCTAGGACATAGGCGTCCTCCCGACCGCAGTAAGGGGGCACGTTGAAGGGGATCATGGTCAGTTCCTCCGAATAGGTGTCAGCGGTCGCCGTACATCCGCTGGTAATAGTTTTTATACTCGCCGGAGATGATCTCCTCCCACCAGGACCGGTTGTCCAGGTACCAGCGGATGGTCCGGCGGATGCCGTCGGCAAAGGCGGTCTCCGGCTCCCATCCCAGCTCGGCAGATATCCTGGCCGGGTCGATGGCATAGCGCAGGTCGTGGCCCTTTCGGTCCGTCACGAAGGTGATGAGGCTCTCCGGCTTGCCCAGCTCCGCGCAGATAAGTTTCACGATGTCGATGTTGCGCATCTCGTTGTGCCCGCCCACGTTGTACACCTTGCCGATCCGGCCCTTTTGCAGGATCAGGTCGATGGCCCGGCAGTGGTCGTCCACATACAGCCAGTCCCGGACGTTCAGACCCTGGCCGTAGACCGGCAGGGGCTTGTCCGCCAGGGCGTTGGCGATCATGAGGGGGATGAGCTTTTCCGGGAACTGGAAGGGCCCGTAGTTGTTGGAGCAGCGGCTCACCGTGGCGGCCAGGCCGTAGGTGCGGCAGTAGGCCAGGGTGAGCAGGTCCGCCGAAGCCTTGGAGGCCGAATAGGGGCTGGAGGCGCGGATGGGGGTGTCCTCGGTGAACAGCAGGTCCGGTCGGTCCAGGGGCAGGTCTCCGTACACCTCGTCGGTAGACACCTGGTGGAAGCGGATGTTCCCGTGGGCCAGGCAGGCGTCCATCAGCACCTGGGTGCCCAGGATGTTGGTCTGCAAAAATATCTCTGGCGTCTCGATGGAGCGGTCCACATGGGTCTCGGCGGCGAAATTCACCACCGCATCGGGCTTTTCCTTGTGGAAAATGGCGTCGATCCCCGCCCGGTCCCGGATGTCCTGCCGGTAGAACGTGAACCGGGGGTCGGCCAGGGCCCTTTGCAGGGTGGACATGTTGCCGGCATAGGTCAGGCTGTCCACGCAGACCACCGCTGTGTCCGGGCGCCTGTCCAGCAGGTAATAGATGAAATTCGCGCCGATGAAGCCGGCGCCGCCGGTGACGAGTATCTTTTTCACAGGTGTCTCCTTGTCAGAACCAAATGATCTGGCCGTTGGTGACCAGCTTCCAGAGCGGGGCGATATACACGAATCCCACCACGGCGGCTGTCACGGCGAAGAACGCTGCCAGGGAGGCGGTATAAAACACCTTGGGCAGCACCAGGGTCCGGAGCCGGGGGAATACGCGCCGCAGGATCAGCCACAGCAATGCCAGCGCAAGACACGACGCCGGCAGGAGCCGGTCGCTGGTGAACCAGGACCCCTGTCCCGCGTCCGGGAAGAGAAGGATGGTGTTCTCCCCTTCCTGAAGGGGGATGCTGGTCATGATGCCGATGAAGTAGCTCAGCGCAGCCGGCTGGCCGTTCACCGTGCAGGACCGGCCGCCGGGGGAGATGGGCAGGAACATCCGGCGTCCCGCCCGGTCAGCGGTGACAGTGATGGCATAGCCGTCCGGCGTCTTTTCCAGGACCATGTCCCGGTCCGCATTGGCCGTGTTCTGAAATCCGTCCAGCGCCGCCTTGTCCAGGCTCATCAGCGTCAGGTCCTTCTCTGTCAGCTCCATGGCGGAGGAAAACCGGACCTCTGCCTCCCCAGCCGGGAACAGGCCCAGGCACAGCAGGTTGTTGTTGAAGGATACGGGATAGACGGTGTTGGAGGGGTTGAGGTAGGAGGGCACGGCGACCGGCTGGCCGTTTGCCCGGATGTTGACGGCGATGCCGTCCAGGGCAAAGTAGAGGAACGCCGGCGCCTCCAGCCGGCAGGTCAGGACATAGGTCCGCAGGCCGTCTCCCGACACCTCCATCTCCGGCGCCAGGGCCTCGGCCAGCGGGCCGGCGCCGTCGGTAAAGGCCCCGTACAGGGCGTTGAGCCGGTCGGGGATGGTCTCCAGGTCAAAGTAATCCGCCAGGGCGTCCTCGTCGTACATCAGCCCCAGGACGCCGGGATAGCGGACGGAGCCGATCTGGATGCCCGCCACCGTGTCGCCGGGCTGGTAGAGGTCCTCGTCCAGGGGCGCCGCGGAGAGGACCTGATCTATCCGGAAGAGCATGTCGGAGAAGACCGTGCCGCCGGTATCCAGGATGCGGAAATAGTTGGTGGAATATCCCAGGTCCTGAAATATCCTCAGCCGTCCGGCGGATGTGCCGGAGCTGATGGAGGACAGGGCGTTGACCCCGGCAATGGCGGGGTATCCGGCGTTCAGGCTGTTGTCCACATTCTTGACCCGGGATATGAGCGGGGCCTCCTGCTGGGAGAAATAGGAAAACAGCTGTTCGGACGTCTCGATATAGGCCGGGTCATATTCATGGGTCGCCGTATGGTCGTCATTGGGGGCGATGTGCCCCCAGGCGTTGGCGCCCAGCTGGAACAGGACCACGGCGCCCACCGCCCATACGCTCCAGCGCCGGTCTGTCCGAAGCAGGAGAAAATACACCGCCGTGAACAGCACGCCGCAAAAGGCATACAGCAGAAGGTAGCGCACGCAGCCCGAACCCAGCAGGTTCAAAAAGCACGCACCGTATTCCCGGTTCAGCAGCGCCAGGCGGGGGACCAGCAAAAGGATGCCGGCGCCGGCCAGGCCCAGCCCGGCCCAGGGGAGCCAGGCCCGCCGGCCGGGAGCGGCCAAAGCGGGGGCGGCGGGGTGCGCGGCCTCATCCTCCAGCGCCAGACATCCCCCGGCGATCAGCGTTGCCGGGAGCATGTAGCCATAGCGCATGGGGAAGAAGTTGTACTGGCCGAAGTGCCAGGCGGTGTCGATGTTGGTGAAGATCATGGGCAGGGCGAACACGCCCAGCATATAGCAGAAAAAGCGGATGGCCTGGCCGCGGGCGGCTTTCTCCGGCCCGGAGGCGGTCCTCTGGCGGCGGAGCGCCCGGAGGAACAGCGCGGCGATCAGGGCCATGCCCATGAGCATCAGGAAGGTGTGGCGGATATTGGGGATGTTCCAGGTGGTCATACCGGTCTGGATGCCGGTGTCCAGATTGTCCTGGAACCGGGCCGATCCGGCCAGAGAGACGGCCCGCCTGGTCCAGCGGTAGGAGCAGATGCCCAGGGCGGCGACCGTGGACAGCCCCAGGCGGAAGACGCGGTCACCCCGCTTTTCCCGGGGCATGACGATCAGACAGTAGCCCAGGGAGAACAGCAGGATATAGATGGTGGCCATGTAGGTGTAATAGATATCCAGCCGGAGGAAATAGACGTACATCACCGTGTACAGAACGTATTTCCCGTCCCGGAGCAGACTTTCCAGGCCCAGCAGCATCAGGGGGAACACGGCGGCGACGGCCAGCCAGGAGAAATTGGAGTAATACTGCAGCACGAAGCCGGAGAAGGTGTAAAGCAGGGTAAAGAGGGTCTTCCACAGCCCGCTGATCCGGGGAAAGCGCCGGCACAGGACGATGCTGGTGATGGCGGCGATGATGAGGATGCGGATGCCCACATAGAGGCTCATCGCCTCCAGCACATGGTCCCGGGCCACAAAGAAGATCGGCCAGTTATAGGGATAGAGGAGCTCCTCCCAGGCGCCGGAGGAGAGGCCGGCGTGCAGCCGGTCCCAGAGGGAGTAATAGCCCGGGAGATAGAACTGGGCGGCATCCATATAGGCCACGTTGTCGGTGCCGAAAGGCCAGATGCCCCGCAGGGCATACACCGCCGCCAGCAGCAGCGCCGTCAGGCCGCAGGAGGATATGCATACCCAGAAAGCAGCCGCTATCCTTTTTTTTCGGTCATGGAGGGGAGGGGACATAGAAAAGCACCGAAGACCCTTCAGGAGCTAGGCAAAAGCCAGCCTTTAGCAATATTCAATACATTATAACATAAAAATACAGAAACGCAAGCGCCCCCGTGCAGGAACCGGGGGCGGCTTGCGAAAGGCTCCGTCAGGCGCCGGCAAAGCGGAATACCGCCCCGGCTATGGCGCCGATGAGGATCAAAATGGCGGGGTGGAGCTTCTTCCATTTCCGGCTGACGGCGAAGATGGCCGCGGCCAGCAGCCACGCCTTCCAGTCCAGCACGGTCCAGAACCGGCTCCAGCCCTCCCAGGCGTCCGTTTGCAGCAGCGCCCCGGCGGCCACGGTGACGCCCGCGGCGGCGATGAGGCCGGTGGATGCCGGACGGATGCCGTAAAAGGCGCTGTTCACATATTTGTTGTCTCGGAAGGCCCGCAGGGCGGCGGCGACGAGGACGATGACGATGATGCTGGGGGTCACGATGCCCACCAGGGCGCACAGACTGCCCAGGATGCCGGCGCTGGTATAGCCCGTGTACACGGCCATATTGATGCCGATGGGGCCGGGGGTGGACTCGCTGACGGCCAGCATGTCCGCCACCTGATGGGCGGTGAACCAGCCGGTCCGGGCTCCCATGTCGTAGAGGAAGGGCAGCGTGGCCAGGCCGCCGCCCACGGCGAACAGGCCGGTCTTGAAAAACTCCCAGAAAAGCTGCAGATAGATCATGACTTCCGGGCCCCCTTCCCCACCTGGAGAGCGACGCCCAGCGCCCCGGCGATGAGCACGAAAATGACCGGGGACAGGTCCAGGAACCAGGCGGCCAGCGCCACGGCGATGAAGATACAGCCGGTGGGCTTATCCACCACAGAGGACTTCAGGAGCTTCAGCACGGCGTTGAGGATGAGCACGGTCACGGCCACCCGGATGCCGGCGAAGGCATTTTGCACGACGGCGTAGTCGGCAAAATTCTGCAGCAGGGCGGCGATGATGCCGATGACGATGAAGCTTGGCGCCACCAGCCCGTACGTGGCCACGATCGCGCCGGGCACGCCTTTTTGCTTGAAGCCGATGAAGGTGGCCGTATTCACGGCGATGATGCCCGGGGTGCACTGGCCGATGGCGTAATAGTCCGCCAGCTCGCCGTCGGTGCACCAGCCGCGGTTTTCCACCACCTCCCGCTGGAGGATGGGGAGCATGGCGTAGCCGCCGCCGAAGGTGACGGCGCCCATGCGGAAGAACGTGCTGAAAAGGTCCCAGTAGATCTTCATGCCTGCGCCTCCAGGGGCTTGCACACGTCGCACCAGCCGGCGGGCTTTGCCAGGCTCTCCAGCTCCGCGCAGCTCAGGGCGATGCCGCTGTGGGCGCTGCCGGCGGCGGGATAGACGGTGTCGTGGTCCCGGAGGCTCACGTCCAGCCACACCTCCGCCTCCGGCGGGACCAGGAAGGGACACACGCCCCCGGCGGCGTTGCCGGTGAGCCTCTCCGTGTCCTCCCCGGAGAGCATCCTGGCCTTGCAGCCAAACTGGTCCTTGAACTTGCGGTTGTCGACCCGCCGCTTTCCGGCGGCCACGACCAGGACCGCGCCCTCCCCGTGGTAAAACCCCAGGGTCTTGGCGATCTGGTCCGGGTCAACGCCCAGGGCCGCGGCGGCCAGGTCCACCGTGGCGGTGGACTCGTCAAATTCATGCAGCCGGTCCAGAAGGCCGGCTTCGGCCAGCAGGGCCTTCACCTTTTCGATGGTCATGGAGATTCCTCCTTGAAAAACGCGGAATATTTGGTACAATAATAGCATGGATACGACAAAAAAGAAAGTCGCTGTGATCGGCGCATTGAATGTGGATGTGGGCGGTCGGGCAGACCGGCCTCTGACCCGGGGCGATTCCATCCCTGGCCGGGTGCGTACCTCGCTGGGGGGCGTGGGCTGGAACATCGCCAGAAACTGTTCTCTGCTGGGGGCGGAGACCGCCTTTTTCTCCCTGCTCGGCCAGGATGAGCACGAACAGGCCATCCGGGCGGACGGCGAGCGCTTTGGCGTGAGTCTGGACGGCTGCTGCTGGGAGGAGCGGCAGAACAACCGCTATCTGTACATATGCGATGAGCGGGGAGATGTGGCGGCTGCCGTGAACGACATGGAGCTCTGCTCCCGGATAACGCCGGATATGGCCGCAACGTGGCTCCCGGCGCTGGCCGGGTACGACGCGGTGGTGATAGACGCGAACCTGCCGGCGGAGACGCTGGCGTTTCTGGGGGAGCATGTGACGGCGCCGCTGGCGGCGGACAGCGTCTCCGCCGCAAAGGCGCCCCGGCTGCGGTCCATTCTGTCCAGGCTGCACACGCTGAAGGTCAACCGGGTAGAGGCGGACGCGCTCACCGGCTGTCACCGGCCCCTGGACGCGGCCAGGGCCCTGCTGGAAGCCGGCGTGCGGCGGGTCGCGGTCTCCCTGGGACCGGAAGGCGTCCTGTGCGCGGAGGGGAAGACCTTCCTGCGGCAAAACGCCATCAATGTCTCCGCGGTGGACGCCACCGGCGCGGGCGACGCCCTGACAGCGGCCCTGGCGGTGGGTCTGGCAGGGGGATTGCCCCTGCCCCGATGCGCCCAGCTGGGGGTGACCGCGGCCAGCGTCACCATCTCCCAGCCCGGCTCCGTCACCGAGGCTTTGCGGGACCTGGCGAAGCGGTAAGGCCCCCGGAAAAGGAAAATGAAAAAGAGGACCAGAACTGGTCCTCTTTTTCATTTTATAAAAGCCACACCCCTGTGCGCTTTGAGGATGGAAAGGAGTTTCCTGTATGAGAAAGCATCAAGAGGAGAAAGGGGAGTTACACAAAAGGCCCATGTACAGGGGCGTGGCCGGCGGCTGTTTTATCGGAATCAACAAATCAACTATGATTCCTAACTGTATCTAAACATATTTTAGTCAATTCGTCAAGCTCTTTTTTCAATTTATTGGAAATTTCTTTTCTGGAGGACATCTGTCCGCCGTGGGCGGTTATTTTATGGAATATTCTTCCAATTTCTTCAAAACAGCGGCTTCGACGGTCTGGGGAGGCAGTCCGGTGACGGCGCCGGCGGCGTCCGCGTGTCCGCCGCCCCCCACGGTCTCCTGAAGGATCTGTCCCGCGTGGACGGAGCCGTCGGTCCGCAGGGAGATTTTCCACTGTCCGCCGGGGAGCTGCCGGAGCATGAGCCCGGTCCGGGTGCCCTCCGGCACGGTGGCGAGAAGGGACAGCTTGTCCATATCGTCCTCGCCGGCGCCGCAGGCGGTCACGGTCTCCAGGGGCAGGACCATGACGCACACCCCGGGCATGGGAAAGCGCATGTCGCCGTACAGGGCCGCCTCCAGCCGGAGCCGGGCGGCGGACTTGGTCTCAAAGAGCCGGTGGGTGAGCCCGGCCGCGTCGAAGCCGGTCTCCCGCAGCGCCCCCGCGATGGTCAGGGTCCGACCGGTGGTGCCCGGAGTGCGGAAGCCATTGGTGTCCGTGGCCAGGGCGGTATAGAGGGCCTCGGCCATGTCCGCCGTCAGGGGCATGCCCAGCTCCCGGAGCGTCAGATAGACCAGCTCTCCTGTGGCGGCGCTGTCCGCCTCCAGGTAGGTATACCGGGCGTAGCCGGGATTGGTGCCGTGGTGGTCGATGGCAAGATCGGTCCTCTCCGCCATATGCCCCCAGCCTGTGGGAAACTGGCCGGGGCCCGGGGTATCCACCGCCGCGACGAAGCCGGGGGCGAAGTCCGCCGGGGCAAAATAGGGGGTCATGTATTTTTCGTACCGGGCCATGGAGGGGGGATTGGCGGCGAGAAACGCCCTCTTTCCCAGGGCCCGCAGGCCCAGGCACAGGGCGCAGCCGCTGCCGGCGGTGTCCCCGTCCGGGCGGATGTGGGTGATGATGAGGACGTCGTCCGCGGCCCGCAGCAGGTCCGCGGCCTTCGCCGCGTCTATCAGCAGCATGGCATATGCCTCCCTTCAGGATAGAAAGACCCGGGACAGCAGGCGCTGCCCGGGTGTTTGCCGTATCAGGTCACCGGCTCGTAGGTGAATTCAAGCGTGCCGCCCTCGCCGCCGTCCACGCGGGTCAGGTATCCGTTGGCGTCATATTCCAGCACGGGCTCCGCTGTTGTCAGGCGCCAGCTCGAGATGACCGTGCCGGCGTTATCGTTCAGGGCCAGGGAGATGACGCACTCCTCATGGGAATCGCCCCAGCTCCCGTCCTCGTTCAGCGTGAACCATTGGGAGCGGTCCCAGCTGGCGCTCAGCAGGGGCTGGAAGTATATCTTTTCCGCGCTGTCGGCGCTGTCTATGCCGATCTGTCGGCCCTGCTCGTCATAGGAATAGGTGGTCTCTTCGGTGGTGCCGTCGTCCGATGTGGTCGTCCGGCTGGTCATATTGCCCTTGTCATCGTAGACGTACTCATAAGTGGTCGTGGAGACGGTCTCGGCCCCGGCGGCGTCCGTGTTGGTGAGCGTCGAGGAGGCTGTGTCGCCGTTTTCATTGTAGGTGTACTCCGTGACAGAGGTGCCGTTGTCGTTTGTGGAGAGCAGGGTGATGAGATTTCCGTCATCGTCGTAGGTATACTCCGCGTGATAGGTGCTCAGATCGTCATAGAAGGCATACTTCCTGTCAACGGTGAGCACGTTGCCGTTGTCGTCATAGGTGCGGGTGTTGACGGTGTCGAAGGAGACGGTGTTGGGGTCGTCGTAATCTGTCTCGTGGTCCTCCAGCATGTTGCCGCTGGCGTCATAGGTATAGGTCCGGGTGAACCAGGAGGAGGAGACGCTCACCAGCCGTCCGGCCTCGTCATACGTCAGCGTCTCGGCGTCCCCGCCCACGGTGACCCCTGTGGGAAGATAGCCGCCGTTGTCGTAGGAGAAGGTAGTCTCCTCGGTATAATCCGGGGTCGTGCTGACCGCTTTGACCAGCCGGTACTCCGGCTCGGGAGTGGGTTCCGGCTCCTGCTGGGCAAAGGCGGGCGCGGCCAGGGCCAGGAGCATGCAGAGGGCCAGGGAAAAGCTGAAAATGCGCTTGTTCATAAGTCGATCCTCCTTTTGTGTATGATTTTCCGGCGAGACCAGATAAGAAGATTATACCGGCCCGCCGGAGCGGCTGCAACAGTTTTTTCAAACGCCGGCGCGAAAAGTTCGCGGCTCAGGCATGGGGGTGCTCCGCCGCCAGCTTTTTCATGGCCTTGCGGAACTGGAAGGAGAACAGGATGGAGGTGAAGCTCACGGCGATCACGTCCGCCACCGGCTCGGCCATGTATACGCCCAGGGTCGGGTCAGCCGCCAGGTGGGGCATGAGGTAGATGAAGGGCAGCAGGAGCACGAACTTCCGCACCACGGCCACCAGCACGGAACAGGGGGCGTTGCCCAGGGACACGAAGGTCATCTGGCAGGAGGTCTGGATGCCGAACAGGAACGTGCCGCCGCAGTAGATGCGGATGGCGGTGGCGGCGAAGTCGATGAGCGCCCGGTCGGAGGTGAAGATGGCGGCAAAGGCCCGGGGAAAGAGCATCAGGGCCAGCCACAGAGCGGTGGAGAAGCTGAGGCAGCAGGTCAGAAGCAGCCGGAAGGTCTTCTTCACCCGGGAGACGTTCCCCGCGCCGTAGTTGTAGCTGGAGATGGGCTGGGCCCCCTGGGATATGCCCTGCATGGGCATCATGGCGAACTGGGTGATGCTGGTACAGATGGTCATGGCCCCCACGGCCACGTCCCCGCCGTATTTGAGGAGCGAGGAATTGAAGCACACGAAAATGATGCTCTCGCTGCTCTGCATGACGAAGGCGGCAAAACCCAGGGCCACACAGGGGAGCACCACGGAGGGGTCCAGGGACAGGTCCTGCCTCCGCAGGCGCAAAACGGCCTTTTTCCCGCAGAGGAACGCCACGCACCACACGCAGGAGACGCCCTGGGACAGGATGGTGGCCAGGGCCGCGCCCTGCACGCCCATGCGGAAGACGAAGATGAAAAGGGGGTCCAGGAGGATGTTGCACACCGCGCCGATGAGCACGGTGACCATGGCGGTGCGGGTGCTGCCCTGGGCGGTGATGAAGGCGTTCATGCCCAGGGTGAGCTGGACGAAGAGGGTGCCCATGGCGTACACCTGCAGATAGCCTGCGGCGTAGCCGATGGTATTCCCGCTGGCTCCGAAGACCAGCAGCAGGTCCCGGCCCCAAAGCAGCAGCGCGGCGGTCAGGACCGCGGAGGCGATGAGCTGCAGGGTGAAGCAGCCGCCCAGGGTCCGGTGGGCGGCGTCCATATCGCCCCGGCCCATAAAGATGGAGGCCCGGGGCGCGCCGCCGGAGCTGACCAGCGCCGCGAAGGCGGACACGATCATGATGACCGGCAGGCACACCCCCACCCCGGTGAGGGCCAAAGGGCCGTCCCCGGGCATGTGGCCGATGTAGATGCGGTCCACGATGTTGTAGAGCATATTGATGAGCTGGGCGATGACGGTGGGCACCGCCAGCTTGAACAGCAGCTTGCCGATGGGCTCCGTGCCGAGAAGATCCTTACTCTTGTCCGTGGTGATCATGCTCCTTTGAACGTTCGGTCTATGTCAGGTCCTGGGCCTGCCAGAGCTTGGCGAAGGCGCCGTTTTTGGCCAGAAGCTCCTCCCGGGGCCCCAGCTCCACGATGTGCTCGTCCTCCACCACGGCGATCAGGTCCGCGTTTTTCACGGTGGAGAGCCGGTGGGCGATGATGATGCCGGTGCGGCCCCGGGCCAGTTCGTCCAGGGACGCCTGGATGTGCTTTTCCGTGACGCTGTCCAGGGCGGAGGTGGCCTCGTCCAGGATGAGCACCGGGGGATTTTTCAAAAACACCCGGGCGATGGAGAGCCGCTGCTTCTGCCCGCCGGAGAGCATCACGCCCCGCTCCCCCACAAAGGTGTCGTACCCGTCGGGCATGGCCATGATCTCCTCATGGATCTCCGCCCGCATGGCGGCGGCGACGATCTCCTCGTCGGTGGCGTCGGGCCGGCCGTAGCGGATGTTCTCCCGGATGGTGTCGGCAAAGACGAACACGTCCTGCTGGATGATGCCGATGGCCCGGTGGAGGCTCTGCTGGGTCACGTCCCGCACGTCCCGGCCATCCAGGAGCACCGCCCCGTCCGTCACGTCGTAAAACCGGGGCAGGAGCTGGCACAGGGTGGTCTTGCCGCCCCCGGAAGGGCCCACCACCGCAAGGGTCTTCCCGTGGGGCAGGGTGAAGCTCACATGCTCCAGCACGGGCACGCCGCTGTCATAGGAGAAGGACACATCCCGGTATTCCACGTCTCCTGTTACGTCCTTCAGCTCCTCCGCGCCGGGCCGGTCCTCGATCTCGGGTCTGGTGTTCATCAGCTCCCGGAAGCGCTTGAAGCCGGTCATGCCGTCGGTGAAGGTCTCGATGAAGTCTGCCAGCTGGGTGATGGGCCGGACGAAGGTGGACACATACAGGGAGAAGGTGATCAGATCCACATAGTCCATGCGGTCCCGCATGATGAAAAACCCGCCCACGGTGATGGTGAGCACCTGCATCAGGCTCATGGTGGAGTCGATGCCGGCGTGGTAGATGCCCATGGTCTTATACCAGTTCTTCTTGGCGTCCTTGAACATGTCGTTGGCCTGCCGGAACTTGTCGGCCTCGGCGGTCTCGTTGGCGAAGGCCTTGGCGGTGCGGATGCCGGAGATGCCCGACTCAATGGAGGCGTTGATCTCCCCCAGGCTCTTTTTCACCTCGGCGTTGGCCTGGTCCATCTTCCCGTTCCAGTGGACGGTGAAAATGATGAACAGGGGCACCACCGCCAGGATGACGCAGGCCAGGGGCCAGCAGATGGTGCATAAAATGGCGAAGGCCCCCAAAATGGTCACCAGGCTGGTCATCAGATTCTCCGGCCCGTGGTGGGACAGCTCCGTGATGGAGAACAGGTCGTTGGTGATGCGGCTCATGAGCACGCCCGTCCGGTTCCTGTCGAAGAAGGAAAAGGACAGGGTCTGGATGTGGGTCAGAATGTCCGTGCGCATGTCCGCCTCCAGCCGGACCCCCATCAGGTGGCCCAGGTAGGTGATGATGAATTTGCACACAGCCTTTACCACATAGGCCGCCGCCAAAATGCCCATGATGGCGAAAAACAGACGAAACAGCCTGTCCGGCAGCAGGGAGTTGAGGGTATACCGGGTCACATAGGGGAACACCAGGTCCGCCCCGCAGGCGATGAGCGCGCAGGCCATGTCCAGCAGGAACAGCCGCATATGGGGCTTGTAGTAGCTGGCAAACAGCCGGATGGGATGGGAGGAAAAATCCTTTTCTTTCATGTATGTACGTTCCTTCTGTGTGGGCCGCTGGGCGGCACTATATTGAAAGCCTCCCCTGTGTAAGGGGAGGTGGGCCGCCGCAAAGCGGCTCGGAGAGGTTGCTGCCAGTCTTGGAGCACATCCCCGCTTGGCAACGATCCCTCAGTCAGCGCCAAAGGCGCCGACAGCTCCCTTTACACAAGGGAGCCGTCAGCAAGGTGCGGCTTCCGCCGCTTTAGCCCATTTTATATGGCCGCTATCACGATCTGGCCGTCCGATGCGGAAACGGAGATGGTGCGGACCTGGCCCTTATGTTTGTCGATGATCTCGGCGGCGATGGCGTCCTCGATGTCCTTCTGTATCTGCCGGCGGAGGTTCCGGGCGCCGTAGGTGACGGAGTAGCTCTTCTTCACCAGGTAGTCCACCACGGCCTCGTCCCAGCTGAAGTCGATCTTCTTCTCGGCCATCACATCCTTCAGCTCGCCCAGGATCAGCGCGGCGATGCCCCGGAAGGTCTCCTCAGAGAGGGGCTTGAAGTAGACGATCTCATCCACCCGGTTGATGAACTCGGGCCGGAGGAAGTCCTTCAGAGCCTTCATGGCCCGCTCCCGGCCCATGTCCCCCAGGGACTGGCCGAAGCCCAGACCGCCCACCTGCCGGTCGGACCCGGCGTTGGTGGTCATGATGAGCACTGTGTTCTCAAAGTTCACCGTCCGGCCCTGGGCGTCGGTGATGCGCCCGTCATCCAGGATCTGCAGCAGGATGTTCATCACGTCCGGGTGGGCCTTCTCGATCTCGTCGAACAGCACCACGGAATAGGGCCGGCGGCGTATCTTTTCCGTGAGCTGGCCGGCCTCGTCATAGCCCACATAGCCCGGGGGCGAGCCGATGATCCGGGACACGGAGAACTTCTCCATGAACTCGCTCATATCCAGGCGGATCAGGCTCTCCGGCGCGGCGAACAGGTCCATGGCCAGCTGTTTGACCAGCTCCGTTTTGCCGATGCCTGTGCTGCCCACGAAGATGAACGAGCAGGGCTTCCGCTTGGCCTGGAGCCCCACCCGGCTGCGCTTGATGGCGGCGCAGACCACGTCCACGGCCTCGTCCTGGCCGATGATGTGCTTTTTCAGCCGCTCGTTGAGGCTGCCGAGCCGGTCGAACTCGTCGTCGGTGATGTTGGAGGCGGGGATCTTGGTCCACAGCTCGATGATGCGGGCCAGGTTGGCGGCGGTGAGGGCCGGCCGGCCCTTGGCCTTCAGGGCGGTGAGCTCGTCGGATATCTGCATCTGCCGGGAGCGTATCTGGGCCAGACGCTCAAAATTGTCCGTCTCGGCGGTGAGCAGCAGCTCCCGCTCCTTGTCCAGGTCCGCGTTCTCCTTCTCCAGCTCCAGACGCCGGGCGGTGTCGGCGTTTTTCAGGTCCACGTCGGAGCAGGCCTCGTCCAGAAGGTCGATGGCCTTGTCGGGCAGGTACCGGTCGGTGATGTACCGCTCGGAGAGAGTCACTGCCATGCGGCACATCTCGTCGGAGATGTCCACGCCGTGGAAGTCCTCGTAATACTTGCGCACGCCCTTCAGGATCTCTACGCTGTCGGGGATGGAGGGCTCCGCCACGGTGACGGGCTGGAAGCGCCGCTCCAGGGCGGCGTCCTTTTCGATGTACTTGCGGTACTCGTTGAAGGTGGTGGCGCCGATGACCTGTATCTCTCCCCGGCTCAGGGCGGGTTTGAGGATGTTGGCGGCGTTCATGCTGCCCTCGGCGTCGCCGGCGCCCACGATGTTGTGGACCTCGTCGATGACCAGGATGATGTTGCCCTGCCGGCGGACCTCGTCGATGAGGCCCTTCATGCGGCTCTCGAACTGGCCCCGGAACTGGGTCCCGGCCACCAGGGCGGTCAGGTCCAGCAGGTAGACCTCCTTGTCCCGGAGTTTGTAGGGCACCTGGTCGGCGGCGATGCGCTGGGCCAGGCCCTCAGCAATGGCGGTCTTGCCCACGCCGGGCTCGCCGATGAGACAGGGGTTGTTCTTCTGCCGGCGGTTCAGTATCTGGATGACCCGCTCCAGCTCCTCGGCCCGGCCGATCATCTTATCCAGTTTGCCGTCCCGGGCCCGCTGGGTCAGGCTGATGCAGTAATTCTCCAGGAATTTCTTCTTGCCGCCCCGTCGGTCCTGGCTGGGGATGCCGGACCCAGGCCCGGGCCCGGGGGAGGGTCCCGAGCTGTCGGAGCTGCCGTTGTTCATCTGGCCCTGGGGGCCGCCGAACAGCCGGTTCAGGAAGGGGAAGGTGGCGGTCTTGCCCTGGTCGGAGTCCTCGTCGTCCGAGTCGGCGGTGTCGATGCCCATCAGGCTCTCGATGCCCTCGGCGCCCCCCAGGGCGTTGGTCATCTCCCCGGACAGGCTCTCCAGGTCCTCGTCGGACAGGCCCATTTTGGAGATGATGTCGTCTACGGGCTTTATGTGCAGCTCTTTGGCGCAGCTCAAACACAGCCCCTCGTTATGGGACTGATTGTTTTCAATTTTCGTGATGAAGATCACCGCCATATTCTTATGGCAGCGTGCGCAGAGAGTAGGTTGCATAGATGCCTCCTTATGAGGTCAGAGGGTTATGTAGTTGGCCAGCAGGTTGGCGTCCATAAGATAGGCCGCGAGGCCGGTGCCCCGAAGGGTCTCCTCTGACAGCAGCAGGCCCGCGAACTGGCAGGCCCATACGATGATGGAGCAAAACAGCAGACCCGCGAACACCCCGATGGCGGCACCGCCGATGTCGTTGACGATGCCCACATAGGGGATCTTGAAGCTCAGGTTCGGCAGGTTGACGATGATGGTAAAGATGGCGAACATGATGATGAAGGCCAGCAGGAACCCGCCGTACCAGGTGATGGCCTGGCAGGTGATGGTGACGACCGAGGAGCTGAGAGACGCCTCGTTCTCCTGGGAATAGGTCAGGGTCCGCTCCGTGAGGGTCTGGGCCATGCTGTCATACAGGCCCAGGGACTTGAAGGTGGCAGAGGCGATCTGCTCCTCCATGCCGGGGTTTTCGATGAGCAGGTCCGACAGGGAGCGGTCCACGTTGAATTTCCCCTGGTCGTCCGGTTCGTACCCCATCTCCTTGTACGCGGTGTTCTCCACCTGGGCCTCCATGTAGCCGCTGACGAAGGGCTTCAGCACCGGGATGACCTCATAGGAATAGGTGTCGGACAGCAGCTGTGCGCCATATAGAGATAGTATTATCACCAGCACCTCGATAATTCCCATGATGATGCCCTTTTTATAACCCTGCCAGCCACAGACGACCAGAATGACCACCAGGACGATGTTGATGATAGAGTTGATGTTGAGGGAGTGCAGGAAATCCATAGACTGTTACCTCTCGCAAAATGAAATGGGCGTGGATGTAAGGGGTCAGAAGGTATATACCTCCGCGTAGTTGGCGGCGATGAGAAGGGCCTCTCCCCGATTGCGCAGCAGACCGTATTTGAAGCCGGGCAGGCCGTTGAGACGGCCCTTTTCGGCCAGGGAGCTGGTGTAAAGGACGGCGCCGTCGGAGCAAAGGACCATGATCTCCAGGTCCGACGATGTGAGACACACGATCTCGCTCTGAACGTCCGCCGTGCCCAGCTGTTCCCCGTTGGGGTCCAGACTGACCAGGGTAGCCGTGGTCCCGGCCCGGTACGGGCTCAGGGCAAAGGAGACGCAGTTGCTGCCGTCGAAGGTGTATCCCACCAGGTACTGACCGTCAAAGGGATAGGTGTTTTTCCACTGGCCGTTGGCGTCGAAAAACAGGATCTGCTCGCTGGACAGGGCGCACAGCGCGTCGGAGGTGAACCAGTGCACATCCAGCAGCACGGTGGACTCCACCACATAGGCGCTGACCTGCTCCTCCTCGTTCAGGCGGAAGAAACGGACCTCGCTGCCGCTGGCGGTATAGCCCAGCACGGCCAGCTTCCGGCTGTCGGGGGAGACGATGGCGCTGATCACCCAGGAGGAGGAGGAATACCACTCGTATACCTCGTCCAGCTCGGGGCTGTACACCTTCACCAGGGCCCGGTAGCCCGTCTGCTCCGTGGTGACGGCGATATAGCCGCCCTCCGAGACCGTGGCGGAGAGGATGTTCCCCTCCATGTCGATCTCCTCCACGGTGCCGTCGAACCGGGCCACGGCCAGGCGCCGTCCGCCCAGGTCATAGAACACCGCAAAGCGGTCGCACCCGGCTGCGGCGGGATTTTCCATCTGCATGACCATGCTGGTGACCGGGTCGCCGTTGCCGTCCAGCAGCTCGAAGCCGGAGGTGTTGGCCACGGCCAGCCCCTGTCCGGCGGCGGCGAAGGCCTCGCCGGAGCCCGCGTCGAACACATATTCCTCCTGGGCCACCGCCGCCGTGTTGGCGGAGAGGATCATCCCATCGGGGGAGAAGCTGTCCCGGTAAAACCAGATCACAGCCGAGGCCGCCAGCAGCACCAGCGCCGCCACCAGGGCGATGATGGCGCCCACCGCGTCCCGGTGGGACAGCATGGGTTTGTTTTTGTCGTTTTTCTCCTGGGTCTTGTCCCGCCGAAAGACGACGCGCTTTTTTTTGCCGTCTTTCTTCTCCGCCCCGGAGAGGTCCTCCTGCTCCTGCTTCTGGTGCTTGGGGGCGGGGGCCTGCTCGGGGACGGCGTCCGCCTTCTTCGGCGCGGGCCGGTCGGCTGTCCCGGCCTTTTTGTCGGGTTTGCCGGCCTTTTTGGCCTTCTTGCCATCCCCGTCCCCGGCTTGGGCGCCGCCTGCCTTCTTCTGGGCCAGGGACGCCTCCAGCTGGGCGGTGAGGGCGTCCGTCAGGGAGATGACCTGTTCCTGAGACTGCTCCGCCTCCGGGCCGGTCTTGGCCTTTTTCCCGGATGCCGCGGTCTTGGCCTTCTTCGGGGGTCTGGTCTTCTTCGGAGGCTTGGACGGCTTGGCGTGCTTTGCGCCCTTTGTGCTCTCCGCGCCCTTGGACGACTCCTCTTTGGGGGGCTTGTTGGGTTGTTTCAGATGCTTGCTTGCCATGGGTCATCCCCTTGGTATTTCGTAACTATATATTTTAGCACAATACGTCAATATCTGTCTACGTCAACATTCGCCAATTCGGTCTCATTTTGCCATCATCTGACCGACTTCCCCTTTATACCACACCCGGTGCATATAGAGGCCCTGGGGCGGCATGGTGGGGCCGGTGAGCCGCCGGTCGCCGGTCCGGAGCAGGCCCGGGATGTCGCCGGGGGCGAGCTTGCCGTCGGAGGCATACACCAATGTGCCCACGATGGCCCGGACCATGTTGTAGAGGAAGCCGTCCGCGCAGACCGAGACGGTGATGATGTCCCCGTCCCGCTCCGCCCGGCACCAATGTATGGTGCGGACGGTGGTCTTCGTCTGGGTGCCCACGCTGCGCACGGCGGCGAAATCATGGGTCCCCACGAAGGCGGCGGCCGCCGCGTTCATGGTCTCCGCGTCCAGGGGCGCGGGCCAGAAGCAGGCCCGGTCGACCCAGAACGGGTCCCGGATGCGGCTGTTGTGTATCTTGTAGATGTACTCCTTCTGGAGGCAGGAGCCGATGGCGTTGAAGTCCTCCGGGGCCTCCGTTGCCGCCTGGACGGCGATGTCCGCCGGCAGGCGGCTGTTCAGCGCCAGGGGGATGCGGTCCGTGGGAATGGCGCAGTCCGCGCGGAAATTGGCGCAGTAGCGCAGGGCGTGGACCCCCGCGTCGGTCCGGCCGCAGCCGGTCACATGGGTCCGGGCCCCGACGGTCTTCTCCACGGCCCGCTCCAGTGTCTGCTGGACCGTGGGCAGGCCCGCCTGGGTCTGCCAGCCGTGGTAGGCGGTGCCCAGATAGGCCAGGCGCAGAGCGATGTTTCTCATATCCCCAGCCTCCGCAGGACCCAAATGGCCGCCACGAACAGCGCCCCCAGGACGAAAGCCGCAGCGTCCTGCCAGCCCATGTGCAGCTGCTTCATCCTGGTCCGGCCCTGGCCGCCGTTGTAGCACCGGCACTCCATGGCCAGCGCCAGCTCGTCCGCCCGCCGGAAGGAGGAGATGAAAAGAGGGACCAGCAGGGGCAGCAGGGCCCGGGCCCGCTCCGGGAGCGTGCCCGTCTCCAGGTCGGCCCCCCGGGCCTTCTGGGCGGACATGATCCGGTCCGTCTCCTCGATGAGGGTGGGGATGAACCGCAGGGCGATGCACATCATCAGACTCAGCTCGTATACCGGCACATGCAGCTTTTTCAGCGGCGAGAGCAGACTCTCCAGCCCGTCGGTGATGGCCAGGGGCGAGGTGGTGTAGGTGAGCATGAAGGTGCCCGACACCAGCAGCAGCACCCGCAGCACCATGGAGATGGCCCGTTCCAGGCCGGTGTAGGTGATCCGGATGAACTTCCAGCGGAAGAGGATGTCGTCTCCGGCGGTGAAGAAGAGGTTCAGCACGGCGGTGAAGACGATGATGAATACCAGCGGCCGCAGCCCTTTCAAAAGGGCCCGGGGCCGGATATGGGCGATGGCGGACACGGTGGCCAGGGCGGCGAATACCAGGGCGTAGCCGCCCCAGGAGCCCACCAGGAAGATGGCGGCGATGTAGACCAGAGTCAGGATGAGCTTCGTCCGGGGGTCCAGCCGGTGCACGACGGTGTCGCCGGGGAAATACTGGCCCAGGGTGATGTCCTTCAGCATGCCGGCCCCCCCTTTCCGCCCCGGAGGGCCAGGATGGCGTCGGCCAGCTGGTCCACGGTATAGATGCCCTGGGGCACCTGCACGCCCTGCTGCCGCAGCAGCCGGGCGATGTGGGCGGCCGCCGGCAGGTCCAGGCCGATGGAGACGAGCTCGTCCCCGTGGGCGAAGACCTCCTCCGGCGTCCCGTCCAGCACGATCTGCCCCTCCGACATGACCACGAGCCGGTCGCAGCGGTTGGCGATGGACATGTCGTGGGTGACCAGAAGGATGGCGGCGTCCGTGGCTCTCCGCCAGATGAACAGCCGCTCCAGAAGGTCCTCCCGGCCCGCCGGGTCCAGACCCGCCGTGGGCTCGTCCAGGACCAGAAGCCCCGGCTCCATGGCCAGCACGCCGGCGATGGCCGCCCGGCGCTTCTGACCGCCGGACAGCTCCAGCGGCGAGCGGTCAAAGGTGTTCTCCGCAAGGCCCACAAAGGCGGCGGCCTGACGGACCCGCCGGTCGATCTCCTGCTGGGAGAGCTTCAGATTCTTGGGCCCATAGGCGATGTCGGCGAATACGGTCTCTTCAAAAAGCTGATATTCCGGGTACTGGAACACCACCCCTACCCGGAACCGGGCGGCGCGGATGGCGGCCTTGGAGGCAAAGATGTCCCGCCCGTCCAGGAGCACGGTGCCCGCGTCGGGCTTCAGAAGGGCGTTCAAGTGGCTGATGAGGGTGCTCTTGCCGCTGCCGGTGTGGCCGATGAGGGCCACGGTCTCCCCGGCACGGATGGTCAGGTCCAGGCCGTCGATGGCCGTCTTTTCAAAGGGGGTGCCCTTGCTGTAGATGTGGGTCAGGCCCCGCAGTTCGATGCTCTTCATCGGAGGGCCCTCCCTATGGCGGCGGCGCACTCCTCCGGCGTGAGGGCGTCGGCGGGCACGGCCATCCCGGCGGCGTTCAGCCGGGCGATGAGGGCGGTGGTGTCCGGCACGGTCAGCCGCAGGGCCGCCAGGGTATCGGTCCGGGGGAATACCTCCCTGGGAGTGCCGTCCATAGCCAGCCTGCCCCGGTCCATGACCAGCACCCGGTCCGCCCGGACGGCCTCGTCCATGTGATGGGTGATGAGCACCACGGTGATGCCCCGCTCCCGGCAGAGCTTCTCCACCGCGGCCACCACCTCCCGGCGGCCCCGGGGATCCAGCATGGCGGTGGGCTCGTCCAGCACCAGCACCGCGGGGTCCATGGCCAGGATGCCCGCGATGGCGACTCTCTGCTTCTGCCCTCCGGAGAGGAGGTGCGGCGCGTGCAGGCGAAAATCATACATGTCCACCTGCTTCAGGGCCGCGTCCACCCGGCGGCGTATCTCCCGGGGCTCCACGCCCAGATTCTCCGGGGCGAAGGCCACGTCGTCCTCCACCACATTGGCAACGATCTGGTTGTCCGGGTTCTGAAATACCATCCCCACCCGCCGGCGGATGGCCAGAAGACTTCCCTCGTCGATGGTGTCCATGCCGTCCACGAACACCTTCCCCGCCTGGGGCAGGAGGATGGCGTTCAGATGCTTGGCAAGGGTGGACTTGCCGCTGCCGTTGGAGCCCAGCACCGCCACGAAGGAGCCGGCTTCGATGTCCAGCGTCACCCCGTCCAGGGCGGGCCGGTCCGCGTCGGGATAGGTGTAGGATATATTTTTGATGCGTATCACAGGGTCCATATATACTGCCTTACCGATAAAGTGAAAAACCTTGTTGAATGCCTCCCCTGTGCAGGGGGAGGCGGGCGCCGCAGGCGGCGCTCGGAGGGGTTGCTGCCAGGATCGGTAACGATCCCTCAGTCTCGCTTCGCCCGACAGCTCCCTTTACACAAGGGAGCTTTCAAAACGGCTGTGCGCATGCAAACGACTATTTTTCCCATCTGCAAGTCGCCCCGCAGGGCAGCACCAGCCCGGAGGCAGAGGCCCGCAGGCCAAGCTCCTGGGCGTCGCTGTGCCCGCCGAATCTTTTGGTGAACAGGCTCTCGGCGATGTAGGTGAGCACCGACGGGGCCAGCCCCGTGGTGTAGGAGTTGATGAGCACGAACAGGGGCTCGTCCGATAACAGCGGGACGATAGAACTCACAAAGGGCCACAGATCGTCCTCCAGCCGCCAGACCTCCCCGCCGGGTCCCCGGCCATAGGAGGGTGGGTCCATGATGATGGCGTCATATCGCCGGCCCCGTCGGATCTCCCGCTGGCAGAACTTGGCGCAGTCGTCCACGATCCAGCGGACCGGCCTGTCCGCCACGCCGGAGCAGGCGGCGTTTTCCTTGGCCCAGGCCACCATGCCCTTGGCGGCGTCCACATGGCACACCTCCGCCCCCGCAGCCAGACAGGCCACTGTGGCCGCGCCGGTGTAGGCGAAGAGGTTCAGCACCCGGATGGGCCGTCTGGCGGCGCGTATCTTCTCCATGGCCCAGTCCCAGTTGGACGCCTGCTCCGGGAACAGACCCGTGTGCTTGAAGCTCATGGGCTTGACCTGGAAGGTGAGCGCGCCGTAGCGTATCTGCCAGCTGGGGGGAAGGCTGTTCTTCTCCCAGGCCCCGCCGCCGGAGCTGGAGCGCCGGTAGACCGCGTCAGGGGTCCTCCAGCGCCTGTCGGTCCGGGCCGTGGCCCAGATGGCCTGGGGGTCCGGCCGCAGCAGGATATGCCCGCCCCAGCGCTCCAGCTTCTCCCCGCCGGAGGCGTCGATGAGCTCATAGTCCCGCCACTTGTCCGACACCCACATAAAAGTACCCAAACCCCCAGGTTACAAAATATCAACATATTATAACACCAATTGCAGAGAGGGTCAATCGGCCCGGGGCCATTTTTGCCCTTTCACCCCCTGTGGGGACCTGGCATATCCTGCCATAGGCGGGCAGACCAGCAGTCCGCCGGTTGGAGGGGATATTTTGCATTTTTTTGAGCAGCTTTTATTGATACTGGGACTTTCCATGGACGGATTTGCCGCATCGGTGTGCATGGGTATGGCCGCGGGCGGCAGACGGATATGGCCCATCGTGACCATCATGAGCGGGTTTCATGTGGGGATGCTCCTGGCGGGCTACGGAGTGGGCGCGGGGCTTCCGGACCGGCTGGCGGCGGCGTATCCCTGGGCGGCGGCGCTGCTGCTGGCGGGGATGGGGGTCAACATGATCCGGGAGGCCCGGCAGCCGGAGGCGGCGTGCCCGGAACAAAAAAATACCGCCGGGTCCATCGCGATGCTCTCGCTGGCCACCAGCATCGACGCCATGACGGTGGGGGTGGCCTTCGCGGTGATGGAGGTGCCGGCCCTGCGGGCGGGGGCCCTGGTGGCCCTGGTGATGGGCACGCTTGCCACCCTGGGGTCCGCCTTCGGAAGCCGGGTGGGCCAGAACCGCCGCCGGGCGGCCCGGACCGCCGGCGGGACCATCCTGTGCCTGCTTGGGCTGAAGCTCCTTTTGAACGCCCTGGGCGTCATTGATTTTTGAAAGAGTACATGAAAGACCGCCGGCGCGTCTGCCCGGCGGTCTGGTCTGCTGTCAGGCGGCCTTCGCCTTTGCCTGCAGGCGTTTCAGGAGGATCAGGTAGCTGGTGACCAGCACGATGTCCGCCCCCATCCAGGAGGAGACCTCTGCGTAAAAGACGCCCGGCCCGCCGATGAGCCGGGACAGGGCGAGGGCCACCCCTGTGCGCATGAACAGTTCCATGACGCCGGAGACCATGGGCAGCACCGTGTTGCCCATGCCCTGGATGGCGGAGCGGACCACATGCAGCCCGTAGAGCGCCGGCAGGCACACGCTCATGACCGAGAGATAGCGGTAGGCCGTGTCCAGGGCTAGGGCGCTCTGGTCCGGCGGGCCGGAGATGAAGGCGCTCAGGATGGTCCGCCCGCCCAGAAGCGTGACGGCGGCGATGGCCAGGGAGGTGGCCCCGGCGATGAGCAGGGCGGCCCGGACCCCCTGCCGGATGCGGAGGACATGGCCGGCGCCCAGGTTCTGGCCCACATAGGTGATCATGGCGTAGCCGTAAGAGACGGCGGCCATTTCCAGCACGCCGAAGAATTTGTTGGCGGCGGTGTACCCGGCGATGAACGCCACGCCGAAGCCGTTGACGATGGCCGTGAGGATCATGCCGCCCACGGCGATGACGCAGTTCTGCAGAGCCATGGGCGCACCCAGGGCCAGCAGCCGCCGGCCCAAACCGTCCCGGAGCCGGAGGTCGTCCCGGGCCAGGTGCAGGATGTCCACCCCTACGACCCGGACCAGGCAGCACAGGGCGGAGACGCTCTGGGCAATGAGAGTGGCCGCTGCCGCCCCGGCGATGCCCCAGCCAAATCCCATCACGAACAGCATATCCAGCGCGATGTTGGTCAGGGAGGAGGCCGCCATGGCCAGCAGGGGCGTTCTCCCGTCCCCCAGGGCCCGGAGCATGCTGGCCAGCAGGTTGAAGGCCATCACGATGGGGATGCCGGCAAACATGATGCGCAGATACAGCCCGGCGCCGCCTATGATCTCGTCCGGGGTCCGCAGAAGATGCAGCACGGGCAGGACCAGGGCCTGTCCCGCCCCGGTGAGCAGCAGCGCGGACGCCGTCCCCAGCAGGACGGAAGCGCCCGCCGCCCGCCGGAGCCGGTCATACTGACCCGCGCCGAAGTGCTGGGCCAGGGGAATGGCGAAGCCCTGGGCAAGGCCCTGGACGGCGCTCAGCATCATCCAGTTGAACCAATCCGCCGCCCCTAGCGCCGCCAGCGCGTCCACGCCCAGCACCTTGCCCACCACCATGGTGTCCACCAGGGTGTAAAGCTGCTGGAACACGTTCCCCGCCATCAGGGGCAGGGCAAAGGCAAATATGAGCGGCGCGGGCCGCCCCGCTGTCATGTTTTTCAGTCTCCGGTCCATAATGATCACCTGATGGCGCAGTGCCGCAAGAGGTTGCGCCGGGCCGCTTTGCGGCGCAGCAAAACAGCCGCGCTGTTTTGCCATATATTCGTTGCGATGCCCTCCGGGGTATTCGGTATCAGGAGAATACCACAGGTCCGACGGGAAAGCAACTGCCAAAGGCGGTGACAATTTCCGGGAACTGTTGTATAATCGGGGCATGGTACGATTGATCTTGGGCCGGGCCGGCGCGGGCAAGACCGCGCGGGTGTTCCGGGAGATAGCAGAATATGCGGCGGCGGGCCGGGGAGATATGGTCCTGCTGGTGCCGGAGCAGTACAGCCATGAGGCGGAGCGGGAGCTGTGCGCCGCGGCGGGGGACACGCTGAGCCGGTACGGGGAGGTGCTGTCCTTTACGGGCCTGGCCAGGAAGGTGTTCGACGCGTGCGGCGGCGGGCGTCCCGTCATGGACGGGGGCGGCCGCCTTCTGTGCATGGCCGTGGCGGCCCAGGCGGTGGAGGAGTCCCTCCGGACCTACCGCCGGGCGGTCCGGGAGCCCCGGACACTGGACAGCCTCTCCCGGGCGGTGGAAGAGCTGCAAAACGCCGGGCTCACGGCAGGGGATATGGCCGCGGCGGCGGAGAAGACGGAGGGCGTGCTGTCGGACAAGCTGCGGGACCTGTCCCTGCTGACGGAGGCGTATACTGCCGTCCGGGCCCGGAGCGGTGCGGACAGCGCCAGCCGCCTGGAGACCCTGGCCGCCCTCATTGGGGACAGCCCCGTGGTGAAGGGCACGTTCTATGTGGACGGCTTTTCCGACTTCACCGCCCTGGAGAAAAATGTGCTCCGCCAGATCATCCGGGCGGGGGCGGACCTGACGGTGTGCCTGACCTGCAGCCGGGCCGGAGACGACGGGGTATTTCTCCTGCCCCGGGCCACGGCCCGCTGGCTGGCCGGGACGGCGGCGGAGTACGGCGCGGCCTGTGAGGAGCTCTGGCTGGAGCCGCCTCAGCCGGACGGGGCTCCCATCTCCTTCTTTTGCGGCCATCTTTTCGACTTTTCCGCCGACCCCGCCCCGGATAACGGGGGCGCGGTCAGCACGGTGTACGCCGCGGACATCTATGAGGAATGCGAGCTGGCGGCTGCCAGGATGTCGGAGCTGGCCCGCGGCGGCTGCCGATGGCGGGATATGGCCGTGGCGGCCCGGGGCTTCGGCGACTACCGGACGGCGCTGGAGAGCGCCTGTGCCCGGTATGGGGTGCCGCTGTTTCTGTCCGGCCGGGGGGATACGGCCCAGAAGAGCCTGCCCCTGGCCCTGCTGTGCGCCCTGGAGGCGGCAGACCGGGGGCTGTATGAGTATGAGGCGGTGTTCGGATATCTGAAGACCGGCCTTGGCCCTCTCACGGCGGACGAGACGGACCGGCTGGAGAACTATGTGCTGCTGTGGGGCATCCGGGGCGGTCAGTGGGACCGGCCCTTCGGCATGCACCCGGCGGGATATGAGCGGGAATTCACCGATGAGGACAAAGCGGTCCTGGCGGACCTGGACCGGATGCGTCAGGCGGTGATGGGACCGCTGAAAACCCTGGAGCGGCGGGTAAAGGCCGCTTCCACGGCGGCGGAGCAGGCCATGGCCGCGGCGGGATTTCTGGAGGACGCGGGCCTGGCCGCCCGGTTGGAGGAGCGGACGGCGGAGCTGACCGCCGAGGGCCGGGAGGAGACGGCGGCGGAGCTGGGCCGGCTGTGGGACGTGGTGTGCACGGCACTGGAGCAGTTCGCCGCGGTGCTGGCGGATATGCCCATGGACGGGGAGCGGTTCGCGGGGCTTTTCGGGCTCATGCTGTCCAAGTACGACGTGAGCGTCATCCCCGTGTCCCTGGACCGGGTGAGCGCGGGGGATATCGACGGCATGCGCCGGCGGCACATGAGGCATCTGCTCCTGCTGGGGGCGGCGGATGGCCGCATCCCGGCGCCGGAGGAGAGCGCAGGGGTGTTCACCGCCGAGGAGCGGGAGCTCCTGGCAGGGCTGGACTTTCCCCTGGGCGGGGCGGAGGAGGACCTCTCCCGGGAGCTGGGACGTGTTTACAGCGTGCTGACTCTGCCCTCGGAGACGCTTTACATGAGCTGGTCCACGGCGGACGGCGATGGGGGCGAGGCACGGCCCAGCCTTCTCGTCAGCCGGGCAGAGGCGCTGCTGGGGGCGAAGCCCGTCCGGGGGGATATCCTGCGGGCCAGGACCTTTGCGCCGGACCCGGCCTTCGGCCTGGCGCTGATGGGCCAGACGGGGCAGGATGAGCCGGTGTGTCTGGCGGCCCGGGAGCACTTTATCCGGGCTGGCCGGGGGGAGGAGCTGACCCGCCTGGCGGCGGGGGCCAGAGCCGTCCAGCGGGACCTGGGGGCGGCCTCTGTCCGGGCCCTGTACGGCCCGGAGCCTGGCCTGACCGCCACCCGGGCGGAGAGATTCGCCAGCTGCCGGTTCGGATATTTCCTCCAGTACGGCCTGAAGGCCAAGCCCCGGCGGCAGGCGGTGTTCGACCCACGGGACTACGGAAACTTCATGCATTACGTCCTGGAAAAGACCGCCGGGGACGTGCTGGAGATGGGCGGCTTTGCCGCGGTCACGGCGGCGCAGGTGGGCGCCGTGGCGGACAAGTATGTGGATGAGTACATCAGCCGGGAGCTGCGGGACTTTGCGGACCATACCGCCCGGTTCGAGTACCTGTTCCGGCGGCTCCGGACCACGGTCCGGCGGGTGACGGAGGAGATGTGGCAGGAGCTGAGAGACTCCAGGTTCCAGCCCCTGGACCTGGAGCTGGACCTGGCCGGCGAAGGGGTCCTGGAGCCCGGGCAGGAGGGGGACGTGTCCCTGTCCGGCCGGGCGGACCGGGTGGACGGCTGGGTGCGGGGGGACACCCTGTACCTGCGCATCACGGACTACAAGACCGGGGTGAAGAAATTCGACCTGGCCGACGTGTGCCAGGGGCTCAACATGCAGATGCTCCTGTACCTGTTTGCCCTGGAAAAACGGGGCAGGTCCCATTTCCGCGCGAAGGACATCCGCCCGGCGGGGGTGCTCTACTCCCCGGCCCGGTTCGACATCGTCAGCGCCGACAGCGACGTGACCGACGAGGAGCTGGCGGCCCTGCGGAGAAATACCGCCCGGCGCAGCGGGCTCATTTTGGACGACGAGGCGGTGCTGGAGGCCATGGAGCCGGGACCGGACCGGCGCTTCCTGCCGGTGAAGCTCACCAAGGCGGGGACGTATACCAAGGACAGCTTGGCGAGCCTGGCCAGTCTGGAGCAGTTCGGGGCCCTGAGCCGGTATATCGGGAGCACGCTGCGGGAGCTGGCCGGGGAGCTGAAGGCGGGCAGCGTCCGTCTGGACCCTTGGTTCAAGTCCGCCCGGGACAACGCCTGCGCCTTCTGCGAGTACCGCCAGGCGTGCCTGTTCGACGACACGGGAGACGGCTGGCGCCTCTGGACGAAGCTCACGCCGGAGCAGGCATGGGAGAGGATCGAGAGCCATGAGTGAATTCAAACTGACGCCATCCCAGACCCGGGCGGTGCAGACGAGGAACGGCCCGGTGCTGGTGAGCGCCGCGGCGGGCAGCGGCAAGACCCGGGTGCTGACGGAGCGGCTGATGGCCCGGGTGCTGGCGGGGGAGGACATCGACCGGTTCCTGGTCATCACCTTCACCCGGGCAGCCGCGGCGGAGCTGCGGGGGCGCATCCTGACGGAGCTGAACGCCCGGGCGGCGGCTGACCCGACGGACCGGCGGCTGCGGCGGCAGAGCGCCCTGCTGTACCGGGCTCAGATCGGCACCATCGACAGCTTCTGCACCTATCTTGTCCGGGAGAACGCCCATATGCTCGGCATCTCCCCCGGCTTCTCCGTCCTGGATGAGGAGCGGGCCCAGGCCCTGCGGGCCAGGGCCCTGGAGGATGTGCTGGACCGGGCTTATGAGCGCATCGGGACCGACGAGGGGCTGCAAGCCCTGGTGGACAGCGTGGGGGCGGGCCGGGACGACAGCCGGCTGGCCGCGCTGGTACTGGACCTGGATACCCGGATGCAGAGCCACGCCTTCCCCCGGAAATGGGCGGAGGAGAAGCTGGCGGCGCTGGACACATCCGGTCTCGCCGACGCATCCGAGACCCCCTGGGGGGCATATCTTCTCGCCGACGCCGCCGCGGAGGCGGGATACCGGGCGGCGGAGCTGGAGCGGGTCCTGTCCCGGATGGAGCAGCCGGAGAATGCCGCCGGGATGGGCGGGTATATCAAGTCCTTCCAGGACATGGCCCTGCTGTTCCGGGATATCGCCCGGGCGGCGGCGGAGGGCTGGGAGAAGACGCGCACGGTGCTGGAAGCGCCCAACCCCCGGCTTGGCCGGACGGGAAAGGACGCGGACCCGGCGGCAAAGGAACAGGCCAAGGCGGTCTGGGACGGGGCCCGGGACGCCCTGGCCCGGCTGCGGAAGAGCCTGGCCGGGACCAGCGGACTGCTGCTGGCGGGGACGGCGGCCTCCAAGGCGCCCCTCACGGCGCTGATGGACCTGGTGTGGGCCCTGGAGAAGGAGTACAGCGCCCGGAAGCGCCGGGCGGACGCCTGTGATTTCTCCGACGTGGAGCACTTTTGTGTACAGTTGCTGTGCGGCGAAAACGGCGGCCCCACCCCCCTGGCCGCCTCGGTCTCCGCCCGGTTCGCGGAGGTGATGGTGGACGAGTACCAGGACGTGAACGCGGTCCAGGAGCTCATCTTCCGGCGGGTATCCCACGAGGGGAAGGACCTGTTCATGGTGGGGGACGCGAAGCAGTCCATCTACCGGTTCCGGCTGGCGGAGCCGGACATTTTCCATGAGAAATACCGGGCCATGGCAGACGGGACCGCGGAGGAGCGGGTGCTGCTGCGGGAGAACTTCCGCAGCCGGGCCGCCGTGCTGGCGGCCTGCAACAGCGTGTTCGGACGCATCATGAGTCCGGCGCTGGGGGAGATCGAGTACAACGGCGAGGCAGCGCTGATCCCCGGCGCGGACTACCCGGAGACAGGGGAGGCGAAGCCGGAGCTGTGCCTTCTGGACCCGGGCGCCGGCAGCGGGGAGGAGACCCCGGACAAGGCCCGGCTGGAGGCCCGGTATGTGGCCGGGCGCATCCGGGCCATGGTGGAGAGCCGGGAGCCTGTCTCCGACGGACACGGCGGCACCCGGCCCGTCCGGTACGGGGACATCGCGCTGCTGATGCGGACGCCCAAGACCTCCGGAGGCGCCTTCCGCCGGGCGCTGGGCGAGGCGGGCGTGCCTGTGGCGGCCCAGCAGGGCGGGAGCTTTTTTGCCCAGCCGGAGGTGAGCTTTGCCTTGTCCATGCTGACGGTGGCGGACAACCCCCGGCAGGACGTGCCGCTGATCGCGGCGCTGCGGGGCCTGCCCTTCGGCTTCACGCCGGACGAGCTCAGCGCGGTCCGGGCGGAGGGAAAGGGGGACTTCTGGGACGCGCTGCGGCTGCGGGCCCCGAAGGACGGGCGCTGCGCCCGGTTCGTTGAGCTGACGGAGCGCCTGCGGAGCTTTGCCCGGGAGGCGTCTACGGACAGTGTTCTGCGGCGGCTGTATGATGAGACGGGGCTTCTCACCGTCTGCGGCGTCATGGCGGACGCCTCCCGGCGGATCGCCGGTCTGATGCAGCTGTATGAATACGCCCGGAAATTCGAGCAGGACGGGAACCGGGGGCTGTTCCGGTTCGTGCTGTGGCTGCGGGAGCTGGAGCGCCGGGGCCTGGAGCCCCCTGCCCCGGCGGCCGGGGACGCGGTACAGCTCATGAGCGTGCATAAATCGAAGGGCCTGGAGTGGCCGGTGGTCTTTCTGTGCGACCTGAGCCACGGCTGGAACCGGCAGGGCCGGGGGCAGGTCCTGTGCCACCGGTCACTGGGCCTGGGCATGCAGGCGACGGACACGGAGCGGGGCGTCCGGTGGCCCACGCTGCCCTGGCGGGCCATCGACCGAAGGGACCAGTGGGAGGAGCTGAGCGAGCAGGAGCGGGTGCTGTATGTGGCCATGACCCGGGCCCGGGAACGGCTCATCATGACCTGCGTCCAGCCCGGCGCGGCGGAGAAGCTGGCCGCATACGGCCCGGCGTCTCCGGAGCCCATCAGTCCCCGGGCGCTGGTCCGGGCCCAAAGCCCGGCACCCTGGCTGCTGGCCGCCGCTGCGGCGGACGGGGGCGAGACCATCGTGACGAAGATCGTGGCGCCGGAAGATGTGCTCCCGGCGGCGGAGCCCCCCGCACCGGTGCTCCCGGCGGCGGACCCGGCCCTGACGGCGGAGATATCGGCGCGGCTCGCCTGGCGGTATCCCTGGCAGGCGGCGGTGTCTCTCCCCTCCAAGCTCACAGCCACGGCGGCCCGGGACATGGCCCCGGACGCCGGAGACAGCGAGGCGGCGGAGCTGCCCCGGAAAAAGGGGCATGTCACCGACCGGCTGCGGCGGCCGGACTTTGGCCGGCGGGACCGGCCCCTCACCGGCCCGGAGCGGGGGGTGGCGGCCCATCTGGTGATGCAGCACATCGACTTTGCGAAGACCGGCGCGGCGGCGGATATCTCCGGGGAGATCGCCCGGATGGAGCGCATGGGCTTTTTGGACGGGCGGCAGGCCGCGGCGGTGGATCCGGAAGACATTTTGGCTTTCTTCCGCTCGGACCTGGGCCGGCGGGTGCTGGCGGCAGACAGGGTGATCCGGGAATTCCGGTTCTCTCTGCTGTGTCCGGCGGAGCTGTGGTATCCGGACGCCCCGGCGGGAGAGGACATCCTTCTCCAGGGCGTGGTGGACTGCTGCATCCAGGAGGACGGGGCCCTCACGGTCATCGACTTCAAGACCGACGGCCAGATGGAGCCGGAGCGGTACACGGCGCAGCTCGCGGCTTACGCCGCCGCCATGGAGCGCATCTACAAACTGCCCGTGCGGCAGGCGGCGCTGTGGTATCTGCGCCGCCGGGAGATGGTCCTGTGCCCGCCGCCGGAGAAAAAATGAAAATTCCTGTTGCCTTTTTGAGGAAGCTGTGATAATATGGCTTCTGCGCCTTGTAACGGCGGGCTTTGCCCGTACTCAAGGCAGCCTGATATGAGGTGAATACGATGAAGGAAGGCATCCATCCCAAGTACTACAAGACCACCATCCGCTGCGCCTGCGGCAACGTGATCGAGACCGGCTCCACCCGGGAGAACATCACCGTTGAAATTTGCTCCAAGTGCCACCCGTTCTACACCGGCAAGCAGAAGCTGGTGGACACCAGCGGCCGCGTGGACAAGTTCAACCGCAAGTACGGCCTGGCCAAATAAGGAAAATGCCAACAGAAAAAAGCCCCTCTCCGCCGAGAGGGGCTTTTGCTATGCTATAGGAAATACCTCCCCTGTAAGGAGAGGGGACTGCGCAGCGCGCGGCGGAGAGGTCGTAACCTTGCGACGGCCAAGCCTACGTTACAACCTCTCAGTCTCACTCGGGCTCCGCCCTTGCCCGACAGCTCCCCTTACACAGGGGAGCCGTAAAAGGTAGAGGAATTTAAAATGGCCCCCAAAAGGCTCGGCAGCACGTTTGAAGGGCAGAGCCTTTCAAACCGACTACGCAAGGAGCATCCGGTCGTTGTCTAGGGCCTTGCCGACGTTTTCCTTGAACATCCGCAGCAGGTCGTCCACGGTGAGGCCCTTCCGCTCCGCTCCCTTCAGGTCCAGCAGGATGCGGCCCGCGTCCATCATCAGCGTCCGGTCTCCCAGGGCCAGGGCGGAGGACATGTTGTGGGTGATCATCAGACAGGTCAGGCCGTGCTCCCGGACGGTGGCCTCGGTGAGGGCCAGGACCTTTTCCGCAGTCCCCGGGTCCAGGGCGGCGGTGTGCTCATCCAGCAGCAGCAGCTTGGGGGGCACCATGGTGGCCATGAGCAGCGTGAGGGCCTGGCGCTGTCCGCCGGACAGCAGGCCCACCGGCTGGCGCATCCGGTCCTCCAGGCCCATATCCAGCAGGGCCAGGCGGTCCCGGAATTTGGCCTTGTCCTTGCCGGACACATGGCTGAGCCAGCCACCGCCGGGGGCCGCCAGGGCCAGATTCTCCTCAATGGTCATGGCCGGGGCGCTGCCCCGCATGGGGTCCTGAAACAGCCGGCCGATGGATCGGGCCCGCTTGTACTCCGGCAGGAACGTCACGTCCTGCCCGTCCATGGTGATGGAGCCGGTGTCGGGATAGAAGCTGCCGGCGATCAGGTTGAACAGGGTGGACTTGCCCGCCCCGTTGGCCCCGATGATGGTGACGAACTCCCCTTTGTCCAGGTGCAGGTCCAGACCGGGTATGGCGGTCTTCTCGTTGACGGTGCCGGGATTGAAGGTCTTGGAGACGTTTTTCAGGGTGAGCATGTCACTTCGCCTCCTTCCCGGACCCGGCCAGCCGCCGCCGGAGACTGGGGACCTGGCTCTTGAGGTAAGGTCCCGCGATGGCGATGACCACGATGACGGAGCTGACCAGCTTCAGCATGAACGCGGGCATGTTGAACCGCAGGGCGATGGTGTACACCAGCCGGAAGATCACGGAGCCCACCACCATGCCAGCCGCCCGCTTGGCGATGGAGCCCCGGCCCAGGAAGGTCTGGCCGATGAGAAGGCTGGCCAGGGCGATGGTGACCATGCCGGAGCCGATGTCGATGTTGACGGATTTCTGGCTCTGGGCCAGAAGACAGCCGGACAGACCCGTGAAGGCGTTGGCCACGCACAGCCCCACCGTGGTGGTGAACACCGGGTTGATGGAGGAGGAGCGGACCATGTCCGGGTTGTTGCCGGTAGCCCGGATGGCGAGTCCCAGCCGGGTCCGGAGAAACAGCGCCAGGAACACGATCACGAGGATGACCGCGAAAAGCGCGAGGATGAGGTCCTGCTGCCCGGCCAGGGGCGTGTCGGCCAGGAGGGCCTTCAGCTTGGTGAAGACGGTCTCCGTCTTGTTCATGTTCAAAAGGGACGACTTGCCCATGACGGCGATGTTGATGGAGTAAAGGCCGGTGTTGACGATGATGCCGGCCAGAAGGCTCTCGATGCCCATGCGGGTCTGGAGGACCGCGGTGATGAAGCCGGAGAGCATCCCCGCGCCCATGGCGGCGGGGATGGACAGGTACGGGTGGCCGGAGATGGCCACTACCGCCCCCACCGCAGCTCCCAGGGTGAAGCAGCCGTCGGTGCTCAGGTCGCACACGTTCAGCATGGAATAGCTCAAAAACAGGGCCAGCACGGTCAGCGAGCAGGTCAGCCCCAGTTCCAGGGCCGTCTGAATCAGCCCCCATATGGCAGACAGTGACATGGATGATCTTCCTCCGGGTGGATAGGGTCATGATAGAGAAGGGGGCGGAAACGCCCCCTTCTCGCGTGAGATCAGATGGGTTCAGTCGTACTCAGGCACAGGGGGCAGGCTGGCAAAGCCCACGGCCAGGTCCTCGTCGGTGGGGATATAGTCGGTCATGCTCCCATCGTGGAAGGACTCGTAGGCCTTCATATCGAAGTAGCCGGTGCCGGTCAGGCCGAAGAGGATGGTCTTCTCCTCGCCGGTCTCCTTGCACTTGAGGGCCTCGTCGATGGCCACCTTGATGGCGTGGCTGCTTTCCGGGGCGGGCAGGATGCCCTCTACCCGGGCGAACTGCTCCGCGGCCTTGAACACGGCCGTCTGCTCCACCGCCGTGGCCTCCATGTAGCCGTCGTGATACAGCTGGCTCAGGGTGGTGCTCATGCCGTGGAAGCGCAGGCCGCCGGCATGGTTGGGGGAGGGGATGAAGCCGCTGCCCAAGGTGTACATCCGGGCCAGGGGGCAGATCTTGCCGGTGTCGCAGAAGTCGAAGGCGAACTTGCCCCGGGTGAAGCTGGGGCAGGAGGCGGGCTCCACGGCGATGACCCGGTAATCCGCCTCGCCACGGAGCTTCTGGCCCATGAAGGGGGCGATGAGGCCGCCCAGGTTGGAGCCGCCGCCGGCGCAGCCGATGATGATGTCGGGCTTGACGCCGTACTTATCCATGGCGGTCTTGGTCTCCAGGCCAATGACGGACTGGTGCAGGAGCACCTGGTTGAGCACGCTGCCCAGCACATAGCGGTAGCCGGGATGGGTGACGGCCACCTCCACCGCCTCGGAGATCGCGCAGCCAAGGCTGCCGGTGGTGCCGGGGTGCTCGGCCAGGATCTTCCGGCCCACTTCTGTCTCCATGGAGGGGGAGGGGGTCACGTCGGCGCCGTAGGTGCGCATGACCTCCCGGCGGAAGGGCTTCTGCTCATAGGACACCTTCACCATGTAGACCTTGCAGTCCAGGCCCAGATAGGCGCAGGCCATGCTCAGCGCGGTGCCCCACTGGCCGGCGCCGGTCTCGGTGGTGACGCCCTTCAGGCCCTGCTTCTTGGCGTAGTACGCCTGGGCAATGGCGGAGTTGAGCTTGTGGCTGCCGCTGGTGTTGTTGCCCTCGAATTTGTAATATATCTTGGCAGGGGTCTTAAGCTTCTCCTCCAGGCAGTAGGCCCGGACCAGGGGCGAGGGGCGGTACATCTTGTAAAAATCCCGTATCTCCTGAGGGATGGGGACAAAGGCCGTGGTGTCGTCCAGCTCCTGGGCCACCAGCTCTTCGCAGAAGATGCCGCCCATCTCTTCCGCCGTCAGGGGCTGATGGGTGCCGGGGTTCAGAAGGGGCGCGGGCTTGGTCTTCATGTCCGCCCGCAGGTTGTACCAGGCGGTGGGCAGCTCGTCCTCGGACAGATAGATCTTATAGGGGATATGGTCTTCCATGATATAACTCCTTTCTTTCCGCGGGCCGCGACTCACTCTGCCGCGTCTTCAAACTCCTCGTTGGTCTCGATGGGCTTGACGGCAGTGCACATGGGGGCGAACAGCTCCTCCAGCTCCTCGAAGGTCTTGCCGGTGATCTGCTCGCAGACGTCGGTGTTGATGGTGGCGGTGCCGTTGTCAAAGGTCATGACGGGCAGCTCCGCGGGGTCCGCGCCGTCCAGCAGGACCTGGGCGACCATGTTGGCAGTCTCCACGCCCAGGTTGGCGTAGTCCACGCCGTAGCCAAGGAACGCGCCGTTCAGGGCGAAGGAGTCAGCGCCGGTGTAGTGGCGGATGCCGGCCTCGGCCAGGGTCTCATAGATGCTGAGCTCCGCGGTCATGATGGTGTTGTCGGAGGGGGTGAAGGCGGCGTCCACGCCGTCGGCGGCCATGGCATCGGCGGCCAGCTGGACCTCGGGGACGTCGGTGCCGTTGTACTCCTTGTACGCCACGCCCTTCTCGTCAAGATACTCCTTGGCCGCGGCGATGGGGGTGGTAGAGGAGTCCTGGCCCACGTCATACAGCAGGCCGACCAGGTCCGTATCGGGGTTCTCGGCGAAGATCAGGTCCATGACGGCGTTGGTGTCCAAAAAATCGCTGGTGCCGGTGATGTTGGCGCCGGGGTGTTCGTTGCTCTCCACAAGGCCGGCGCTCTCCGGGTCAGACACGGCGGAGAAGATCACGGGGATCTGGTTGTCCTCGGTGGCGGCCTGCATGGCCAGGGCCACGGGGGTGGCCACGCCCACCATCAGATCCACATCGTCGGCGATGAAGTTCTGGATGATCTGGTCCAGCACGGCGGTGTCCGCGTTGCAGTTGTCGTAGCTGACGTCGAAGGTGACGCCCTTTTCCTCGCCGATGGCGGCGAGCTGGGTCTGGATGTTCTCCACGATCTGGTTCAGGGACGCGTCGTCCACATAGTTGCAGATGCCCACCTTGTAGGTCTCGCCCTCGTCGGCGAAGGCGGCGGCAGACAGGCTCAGAACGATGGTCAGGGCCATCACGGCGCAGAGCAGTTTTTTCATGGTCTTCATGGGTATGTTCTCCTTTTCATGCTTTCTCATAATAGATATTAATTTAATGTCGGTTTTGTTCCTGTGCTGGGCTGTCCTCACGCCCGCCATCGTCTGGACAGATCAACAAACATTCTGCTGTTACCTCCTCATGGATTAGTTTGCGAAGCCCGGTCAGGGCGAGCCGCGCGGTGGGCCGCGCGTAAATTCAAAATTCACTTGGATTTTGAATTTCTGCCGGCGGGATTCATTTCCGCCGAGCAGTTTAAATCGTGAAGTCAAAAACTTGTTTTTGACGAAACAAAAACCTGCCCCAGCATTTTGCTGGGACAGGATGAAATAACGTCCTGCGGTGCCACCCGGCTTGACGCGCAAACACGCGCCCGCTTTGTTCCGCGCCATCACGCGGCGGCGTTTTTCACGGAGCGCCCCTCTCCGTCGCACATAGGGCGGAAAACCATCCGCCTTCCGATTGCCCTCAGAAGTCCATTCACACGTTCCTGCCTGTACCGCGCTCTCAGCACCCGCGGCTCTCTGTGACACGCCTGGAACGGCTACTCACTCTTCTTCAACGGTTTGTTGTATTAAATTCAAGCGCATTATAACCCCCGTCTTTGTGTTTGTCAAGGGGTGATTTGTGTTTATTTTTCGATTTATTTTGCAAGCCCGCACAGCGCCCCGGCTGTATCGGCGGCCAGGGCGGCGTTGTTGAGGACCAGCTGGATGTTGGACTCCAGGCTGTCCCCGCCGGTGAGCTCCTTGACCCGGGCCAGCAGGAAGGGGGTGACCTTCTTGCCCTTGACGCCCTGGGCCACGCTCTCGGCCACGGCCTGGTCGATGGCGGCGTTGATGACGGCCGGCTCCATAGAATATGCCTCGGGGATGGGATTGGTGCACAGCATCCCACCGGGATAGCCCAGGGCCCGCTGGGCGGCGAAGGCCGCGGCCAGCTCCGCCGGGGTCTCGGCCCGGAAGTCCACGCCGAAGCCGCTGGTGCGGGTGTAGAAGGCGGGCAGCTCGTCGGTCCGGTAGCCGCACACGGGAACGCCCTTGGTTTCCAGATACTCCAGCGTCAGGCCCAGGTCCAGGATGGACTTGGCCCCGGCGCAGACCACCAGTACCGGGGTGCGGGCCAGTTCCTCCAGGTCGGCGGAGATGTCCATGGTGGTCTCGGCGCCCCGGTGGACGCCGCCGATGCCGCCGGTGGCGAAGACCTGGATGCCCGCCAGGGCGGCCACGATCATGGTGGCGGCCACGGTGGTGGCGCCGTCCTCCTGCCGGGCGCACAGCACCGGCAGGTCCCGGCGGCTGGCCTTGGTGACGGCCTGGCCCTTCTTGGCCAGATATTCAATCTCATCTTTTTCCAGGCCGGCCTTCAGCCGGCCACCGATGACGGCGATGGTGGCGGGCACCGCCCCGTGGGCACGGATCATATCCTCCACCGCGAAAGCGGTCTCGGCGTTCTGGGGCCAGGGCATGCCGTGGGAGATGATGGTGCTCTCCAGCGCCACCACGGGCTTTCCTGCCACCAGGGCCTGGGCCACCTCGGGCTTTATGTCCAAATAATGATTCATGCTTGACGCACCTCCGTAAATTCTCTACAATATAAACGCCGGGTCAGTAGGACACGGCGTAAAAAAGCATCAGAAAAAAAGAGATCTGGAATACCAGGATCACCGGCACGCCCACGGTGAAGCGGCGTTTGCGGGTCTTGTGGCGGAACAGAAACATCCCCGCCAGGGCGCCAACGCCCCCGCCGATGGCCACCAGCCCCATGAGCACCGCCTCCGGGATGCGCTCCCGGTGGACCTTTGCCAGGTGCTTATCCAGGCCGAAGGCGGCCAGGGTCAGCAGATTCACAGTTTCCAGATAGATGAGCAGTACAGTGAAGATATCCATGGCCGCAGTATACACTTTTTTGGCTGGGAGGTCAACCGATGCAGACGAGAAAGCTCTACTATGAAGACGCGTACACCCGCCGGTTCCAGTCGGAGGTGCTCCGGTGTGAGAAGGCGAAGGACGGCTGGGCGGTGGTGCTGAAGGCGACCGCCTTCTTCCCGGAGGAGGGCGGCCAGGAGGCGGATACGGGCACCCTGGACGGGGTGCGGGTGCTGGACGTGCGGGAGCGGGACGGAGTCATCGTCCACACCACCGACCGGCCCCTGACGGCGGGCCGGACCGTGACCGGCGCCCTTGACTGGCCGGAACGGTTCCGGAAGATGCAGACCCACACGGGGGAGCACATCGTCTCCGGGCTCATCCACAGAGCGTATGGCTATGACAATGTGGGCTTTCACCTGGGGGCCGGGGGCTGCACCGTCGATTTCAGCGGGGAGCTGACCCGGGTGCAGCTGGATGAGATCGAGGAGCAGGCCAACGCCGCGGTATGGCAGGACCTGCCGGTGCTGGCCCGGTTCCCCCTGGCGTCGGAGCTGGCGGAGATGGATTACCGGAGCAAGCTGGAGCTGACCCACGACGTGCGCATCGTGACCATCGGCGAGGTGGACGCGTGCGCCTGCTGCGCGCCCCATGTGTCCTCCACCGGACAGATCGGGCAGATCAAACTGCTGGACTTCATGCGCCACCGGGGCGGGGTCCGGGTCTGGATCAAGGCCGGCTCGGACGCCCTGGCGGACTATCAGGCCCGGTATGAGGCGGCCCTGGCGGTCTCCGGGCTTCTGAACGCCCCCCAGAGCGACATCGCCGCCGGGGTGGAGAAGCTCCTGGCCCAGCGGGACGCCCTGAAGCACGAGCTCACCGGCCTGCGCCGGCAGATGGCCCAGGTCCAGGCGGCGGCGCTGGAGAGCCGGCCGGGACACATGCTCCTGTTCGGCCCGGCGGACGAGGACAGCATGCGCATCCTGGCCAATGCCGGCATGGAAAAATGCGGCGGTGTGTGCGCGGTGTTCTCCGGGGAAGAGGGGGATTACCGCTTCGTCATGGGGAGCCGGAGCGTGGACATGCGGGCGTTCATCAGGGAGCACGGCCCGGCCCTGAAGGCCCGGGGCGGCGGCCAGAGCCGGATGATCTCCGGCCGGTGCACGGCTGCCAGGGCGGAGCTGGAGGCGTTCTTCCAATAGAAACATGTAAAAATATGCCGGCGGACGCATCGCGTCCGCCGGCATCCTTATCTTTTGCGGTCAGCTCGACGTGGAGCCGGCGCCGGTGGTGATGTTGTTCTCGTCCTGAGCCAGGGTCAGGATGGTGTTGCGCAGGTCGTTCATGGCGTTGGCGTCGCACTGGTGGTTGGTGCCCACCATCTGCTGGACCGTGTCGCCGGTAAAGACGATGATGGGGCCGGACTGGTCGGACAGGGTCACGAACACGGTGATGTCCTCGCCGGAGGGCTGGACGGCCTCGGACCCGGCGCTGATGGAGCAGACGCGCTGGACGAAGCTGATGGCGTTGGCGCCGTCCAGGGTCAGATAACCGTGTTGGCCGTTGATGTTGTAGTCCACATAGACCCCCAGCACGGTGATGCCCTCCAGTTGGCCGTTGGCGGCGGCCAGGGCCTGGGCGATCTCCTCCCGCATGCCGGTGATGGGCCCGCCGGCAAAGGTGGGCACGGTGCTCTCCGGCAGGATGGTGACATAGGGCAGGCTGTCCACGCCGTTGAGCCAGTAGTACACCGGGCCGTAGTCGTCGGAGGCGGTCACGGTGAGGCAGGGGCCGGTGAAGGAGAAGGTGTAGTAGGACTCATCGGCCATGGTGAAGATGTAATCGGTGGTCTGGGTCAGGTCGATGTTCTGGTCGGGGCTCTCCTCGATGCGGGCGATGGAGGCGCCGGCCAGCAGCTGGAACACCTGCTGGATCACCGCCGGGTCCTGGGAGTTCAGGGTGGCGCCGCCGTTGGAGCGGCGGCCCACGGCAATGGGCATGTTGTCATAGAAGCCGTCGGCGAAGGCGCGGATGTCCTCGTCGAAATACAGGTCGAACAGGTCGTACTCCCCGCCGTAGCCGGGGAAGGTGAGCTGCCACAGGGCGTCGCCGCCGGTGACGGCGTAAAGCCCAGTATCCAGGCTGAGCTGGCCCCCGGCAAAGGCCACGGTGTACTGGATGCCGCCGTCCATGGTGAAGGTGAACACGGTCTCGGTCCCGCCGGTCCCGGCCTCGCCGGCCCGGTCGGTGACCTTCATGGCCCGGAGGGCGTCGCAGGCGGCGATGATGGAGGTCCGGTCAAAGACGGGGGAGGCATAGGCGTCGCCGGAGCGGACGCTCAGCGCCACCGGGGTGTCGTTATAGTAGTTGGCGGCGAAATCGTCCCATCGCAGAAAGGTCATCAGCCCCTGCTCCCGGAAGCCGTCCTCCGGCTCCTCTGTCTGGACGGCGGCTGCGACCTCGCCGGTCTGGCCGTCTCCCGGCATGATGCTCACGAAATGGCCGCAGGCGGAAAGCCCCAGACACATGGCCAGCGTCAGCAGCGCGGCCAGGGATCTTTTCATATCGTCATGTCTCCCTTCCCGGCAGAGCGTAAAAGTCGTTTATCGTCACAGTATACCACGACATAGGCCGCTCTGTCAAAAGCAGATGGCAAAGCAATCGCCGGAGCAAAGATGTCTTTGCTCCGGCGAGGCCCGCCCTGCCGTGGGGGCCAGATTTGTAACCTGCACAACCCGGCAGGTGGGTCGCCTCGTGGCGGTTTCTGTGCTTCCAACATCCGGCGTGGGCCGGGAGGCCTGCGCTCCGCCGCCATATATGGCGTCCCTTATGATAGATGTGGGTCCAACCGGGCCCTTGAGACCACGAACAGGGCAGGTTTCATTCCGTATGATACTCTATGCGGTCACTCCGCCGGAGTTTCCTCCTCGTCCTCGTCGGAGAAGACCAGTTCCATATAGCGGTCATAGACCCGCTGGCGCGTCTCGTCGTCCACGTCCGCCAGCTGTTCCTCGCCGTCCGCTTCCTCCACCTTCAGGATGACGAAGCCGTAATCCGGGTCGTCCTCATCCATGTCGGCGGGGAGGAAGACCATATACTCGTCACCCTCGAATTCCAGGGTCCCCAGATGCTCCAGCTCGATCTCGTTGCCGTCGTCATCCTCCAGGGTGATATAGTTCGCACCGAAGTCGCTGTCCATGCCGGTCCCTCCTGTTTGTTCTGTCTCTATTGTAAAGCCTGCGCGGATGGATTGCAAGAGGAAAAAAGGGGATTTGGCGGCGCCGGTCATGACGAAAAGACGCCCAGCTCCGCCAGCACCGACAGCAGACTGGCCGCTGCGAACAGCATCAGCGCCACGCACAGGGCGATCTTGAACCGCAGTTTCATACCGAACTCCTTCCGGGCCGCACGCCGGCGGCACAGAAACAGTATGCCCACAGCCGGGCCGGTCCATGCCGGAAAATGGCAAAGTTCATTTTTTCTTTACAAATGGGATATACAACCGGGGAAAAAGGTGTTATAATAACCATGTCTGTAATTTTTCGTAAACCCTTGTCACCTATTCATGGCCGATTGATCCGGAGGAGCGCTTGTGAATATATTCCGAAAGATACGCGATACATTTCGCCGGGTGCGGGACTGGTGGATGAACCGGAAGTTCCGCCGGGCCCGGCGCGCCGCCAGCGCGGTGGTGGACACGGCTGCCAGCGGCGCGGGCTTTGTCCTGCGCATGGGGGTGAAGGTGGTCATCACGACTTTGCTGGTGTTCCTGACCACCGGTATGCTCCTGGCGTGCATCTTCGCGGTGTACGTGAAAAACTGCATGAACGAGGAGCTGAACCTGACGCCGGAGGAACTGAGCAGCAGCCTGTCCAGCCACATCTGGGTGGAGAGCAGCCCCGGCGCCAACGACTGGCAGGAGCTGGAGGTCCTCTACGCCACGGAGAACCGTCTGTGGCTGGAGCACGACCAGATCCCCATCAACCTGGAGCACGCGGCTGTGGCCATCGAGGACCAGCGGTTCTATACCCACAAGGGCGTGGACTGGTGGCGTACCATCGGCGCCTTCGGCAACATGTTCCTGAGCATGAGCGACACCTTCGGCGGCTCCACGTTGACCCAACAGCTCATCAAGAACCTGACGGGCAAAAAGGAAGTCACCGTCCAGCGAAAATTGCTGGAGATGTTCCGGGCGCTGGAATTTGAAAAGAAATACACCAAGGAAGAGATCGTCACCTGGTACCTGAACGAGATCTACCTGGGGGAGGGCTGCTACGGCGTAGGCGCCGCGGCCCGGGAGTATTTCGGCAAGGAGGTCTGGGAGCTGGACCTGGCCGAGTGCGCCAGCCTCATCGGCATCACCAACAACCCCTCCCTGTACGACCCCTACATCGGCCCCAAGAGCCAGGCCCGCAACAAGACCCGTCAGGAGCTGATCCTGCACGAGATGTATGACCAGGGCTACATCACCTATGACGAGTACCTGTCGGCCAAGGCGGAGGAACTGCACTTCAAGCGGGCCGAGGGCGAGGAGCGGGTCATCCCCATCCACTCCTACTATGTGGACTCCCTGATCTGGGAGCTGGTGGAGGACCTGGCGGAGGCCAGGGGCATCACCGAGCGCCAGGCGGAGATGCTGCTGTATAACGGCGGCTACAACATCTATGCCTGCATGAATCCCCGCATCCAGGGCATCATCGACAACATCTATCAGAACTCCGGCAACCTGCCCGGCTCCTACTGGAACCCCACCGGCCAGAAGCTCAGCTCCGCCATCGTGGTCATCGACCCCAGCGACGGCGCCATCATGGGCCTGGCGGGAGACACCGGCGTGAAGAAGGGCAGCTTCACCGACAACTACGCCACCCAGCTGGTCCGGCGGCCCGGCTCCTCCTTCAAGCCGGTGGCGGTCTACGCCCCGGCCATCGACCTGGGCATCGTCACCCAGCGGACCTCCGTCAACGACTCTCCCGGCGTCCGTCTGAAGGGCACCAGCTGGTATCCCAAAAACGACGGCGGCGGCTACAGCGGCTGGACCACCATCCGCAACGGCGTCATCTATTCCCGCAACACCGTGGCGGCCCAGACCCTGGACCGGATTGGCCTGAAGGCGTCCTGGAACTACCTGACCAACCGCTTCGGCTTCACCTCCCTGGTCCGGGACCATCTGGATGAGAATACCGGCGCCACCGTCTCCGACTATGGCTACGCCGCCCTGGCCCTGGGCCAGCTCAACTACGGCGTCACGGCCAAGGAGATGGCCCAGGCGTACACCGCCTTCGCCAACGACGGCATCATGAGCCGGGGCCGGACCTATTCCCTGGTGACCGACAGCGACGGCAAGGTCATCCTGGACAATCCCGCGGACCAGCGGGTGGCGGTGAAGGCCAACACGGCCTACAACATCGATGACATGCTCAAAGCGGCGGTCCAGTACGGCACCGGTACCATGGCCTATTTCGGCTCCACCGCCGTCGCCGGCAAGACCGGTACCACCAGCAACAACCAGGACCGTTACTTCACCGGCTTCACCCGCTACTATGTGGCGGCGGTCTGGACCGGCTATAAGTACCCGGCCCAGATGTACTTCTACTCCAACCCCGCGGCCCAGATCTGGCGCTCGGTCATGAGCCGGGTCCATGAAGGTCTGCCCTGGAAGGACTTCAAGACGCCCACCATCGGAGGCGGAGGCGGCCTGTGGAGCGGCGTGTCCAGCGGCGGGACCTCGAACGCCAGCGCGCCCCCGGCGGCCACCCAGGCTCCCCCGCCCTCTACAGAGCCCTCGACGGATCCCGGAACCACTGAGGCGACGGCGGTGCCTGCAGCGACCGATCCGCCCGCAGCGACCGATCCGCCTGCAGCGACGGAGGTGCCTGTAGCGACCGATCCGCCCGCAGCGACCGATCCGCCTGTAGCGACCGATCCACCCGCAGTAGCGACCGATCCGCCGCCTCCTCCCGCGACTGAAGCACCTCCTTCTGCGAGCGAAGCGCCGGTAGAATAGCGCCCCGACAGCGGCAGGATACAGACAGAAAAACGCACGCATCCGCTTTCTTCCCCCATTCTTTTTCTGTGGGGGAGGGAAGCGGATACTTTTCCCAAAAAAATTTTGTTACCCCGTTGACATGAAAGATACAATGTGTTACAATCCAGTTACAATTTCCCGAGGAGGCGTCCGCAATGGCCGACAAGAAGACCGCAGCCCTGCAATATAAGGGCCACCCCCTGCGCCGGAAGGACAATCTGATCTATTTCGGCAGCATGGCGGAGAAGTACATCATCATGCTCCAGATCCTGGACACCAAGAAGGTGAAGGACCTGGATGTTGCCACCAGGGTATCCGTGCAGCTGCAGCTGACGGACCCGGACCTGAAGAGCCGGGACCGGGTGGTGAAAAAGAGCGAGAAGGACAGCCTGTACGCGGCTATGGACGTGGCCAGCGTGTGGCTGGACCGGGCGCTCGCCGTGCGGTGAGATGAAAAGGGCATTCCAGACACCGGCCCTCCTGCGGACGGCCGTCATCCTGTGCATACTGCTGTGCCTGACGGCGGCGGTAGGCGCGTCGCCGGCCCATGCGGACAGCGGGGCGGGCACCGTCACGGCCTCGGCCCTGAATATGCGCAGCGAGCCCAGCACCGCCAGCTCCGTGGTCACCTGTGTGCCCCGGGGGACGGTGGTCATCGTGCTGGGGTCCTCCGATGGCTGGTATAAGGTCCAGTATCAGGGCCAGACCGGCTATATGAGCGCGGACTATATATCCTTTTCCACCACGGCTGCCAGCGCTTTCGGCACCGGCCAGGTGAAGGGCAACTATGTGAACGTGCGCTCCGGTCCGGGCCTGAGCTATTCCGTCGTCGGCAGCGCGAACACCGGGGAGAAGTATTCCGTCACCGGCGTGTCCGGCTCCTGGTACCGCATCGACTACAAGGGCTCCAGCGGATATGTGAAGAACACCTACATCGACCTGTCCAACGGCGCCTCCCCCCAGAGCGCCAGCCCCCAGCCCCAGAGCCAGGCCCAGGGCACCGGCGTCATCACCGGCAACTATGTGCGCATGCGCTCCGGCCCCTCCACCAGCTATTCCATCCTGGGTACATACAACAACGGCACCAAAATGACCATCACCGGCCAGTCCGGCGACTGGTATGCCGTCACCTACAACGGCACCAAGGGCTATGTGTACAAGCAGTACCTGTCCCAGTCCGGCGTTACCGCCGATGTCACGGAGATGACCAGCACCGCGGCCAGGACCACCACCGGGGTGAATCTCCGGGAGGGTCCCTCCACTGCCTACACCAGCAAGATGGTGCTCCCCGGCGGCACGGCTGTCACCCTGACCGGCAAGTCCGGCCAGTGGTACCGGGTCACCTACGGCAGCATCAGCGGCTTTATCCACGGCAGCTATGTGACCACCAATACCCAGCAGAGCGCGCCCGCCGGCACCGGCTCCGCCATCACCACCGACGCGGGGGAGAAGATCGTGGCTGAGGCCAAGAAATACCTGGGCGTCCGGTATGTGTATGGCGGCACCAGCCCCAACGGCTTTGACTGCTCCGGCTTCGTGTACTATGTGTACAAGCAGTGCGGCTATTCCATCACCCGCACCGCCACGGCCCAGAACTCCGTGGGGGCCAAGGTGGCCCGCAGCGACCTGCAGCCCGGCGATATCATCATTTTCTACAACGGCTATAAGAGCGCCATCGGCCACGCGGGCATCTACATCGGCAGCAACCAGTTCATTCACGCCTCCTCCGGCGGCGGGAAGGTGATGATCTCCAGTCTGTCGGAGACCTATTACAACACCCGCTTCTACAGTGCCCGCCGGGTCGTGAAGTGAAGATCGAAAAGCCCAAAAGGGCGCGGGATATTTCCCGCGCCCTTTGAGCTTGTCAAAAAACGAGTTTTTGACCGCTCAGATTGAAACTGCTCGGCGGAAGTGAATCCCGCCGGCAGGAAGTCAAAAGCCTGTCGCACAGCGGCTTTTGACTTCACGCGCGGGAATGCCGCGCGGCTCGGCCTGACCGGCCTTCGCTCCCTTTCATCTATCCTTTGACGGTCTGATTTCGTGTCGTCAGCGCTTGCCTTACGCCGGGGCGATGTCCTTGACCAGGCACACCAGCTCGCCGTCCTGCGCGTCCACCGTGAGAGTAGCCCCGGCGGGGATGTCCCCGGAGAGGATCTTCTTGGCGATCAGCGTCTCGGCAGCGGACTGGAGGTACCGCTTCAGGGGCCGGGCGCCGTACACCGGGTCGTAGCCCCGGTCGATGATGAGCTGGCAGGCCGAGTCCGTGAAGGCCAGGCCCAGCTGCTTTTCCTCCAGGCGCTTGCGCAGACCCTCCGTCAGGATGGAGATGATGCCTGTCAGGTCCTCCTTCGTCAGGGGCTTGAAGAACACCGTCTCGTCCAGCCGGTTCAAAAATTCCGGCCGGAATGCCCGCTGCAGCTCGCCCATCACGGCGGCCCTGGCCTCCGGAGTGATGTCCCCGTCCGGGCCGATGCCCTCCAGCAGGTACGGGCTGCCCAGGTTGGAGGTGAGGATGATGACCGTGTTTTTGAAGTCCACCGTCCGGCCCTGGCTGTCGGTGATGCGCCCGTCGTCCAGCACCTGCAGGAGGATGTTGAACACGTCCGGGTGGGCCTTTTCTATCTCGTCGAACAGCACCACGCAATAGGGCTTGCGGCGCACCGCCTCGGTGAGCTGGCCGCCCTCGTCATAGCCCACGTACCCCGGAGGGGCGCCGATGAGCCGGGACACGGAGAACTTCTCCATGTACTCCGTCATGTCGATGCGCACCATGCTCCGCTCGTCGTCGAACAGGGCCTGGGCCAGGCTCTTGGCAAGCTCCGTCTTGCCCACGCCGGTGGGCCCCAAAAACAGGAACGAACCGATGGGCCGGTCCGGGTCCGCGATGCCTGCCCGGGAGCGGAGGATGGCCTCGGTCACAAGGCGCACCGCCTCGTCCTGGCCCACCACCCGCTCATGGAGGATGTCCTCCATATGCAGGAGCTTCTCCCGCTCGCCCTCCATGAGCTTGGCCACGGGGATGCCCGTCCAGCGGGCCACGATGCCGGCGATCTCCTCCTCTGTCACCGCGTCCTGGACAAGGGCGCCGTTCTTTTTGGGGGCGGCCTCCGCCTCGGCCAGCTTCTTCTGCAGGGCGGGGATGGTCTCGTACTTGAGCCGGGCCGCAGTCTCGTACTCATAGTTCTGCTGGGCCCGCTCCATCTCGGCGGTCTGGCGCTCGATCTCGGCTTTCAGGCCCTTGGCCGCGTCCACATCCGCCTTTTCCGCCTCCCAGCGGGCTTTCATGGCGTTGTACTCCTCCTTGGCGGCGGCCAGGTCGGCCCGGAGCTTCACCAAGCGGTCCTGGCTGAGCTTGTCCGTCTCCTTTTTGAGGGCCATCTCCTCGATCTCCAGCTGCATGATCTTCCGGCGGATGTCGTCCAGCTCTGAGGGCATGGAGTCGATCTCCGTGCGGATGAGGGCGCACGCCTCGTCCACCAGGTCGATGGCCTTGTCCGGCAGGAACCGGTCGGAGATATACCGGTCGGACAGCGTCGCCGCCGCCACCAGGGCCGCGTCATGGATGCGCACCCCGTGGTATATCTCGTACCGCTCCCGGATGCCCCGGAGGATGGAGATGGTGTCCTCCACCGTGGGCTCGGAGACCATCACCGGCTGGAACCGCCGCTCCAGGGCCGCGTCCTTTTCGATGTACTTCCGGTACTCGTCCAGGGTGGTGGCGCCGATGCAGTGGAGCTGGCCCCGGGCCAGCATGGGCTTCAAGAGGTTGCCCGCGTCCATGCTGCCCTCGGTCTTACCGGCGCCCACGATGGTGTGCAGCTCGTCGATGAAGAGCAGGATCTTCCCCTCGCTCTTGGCGATCTCCTCCAGCACGGCCTTCAGCCGCTCCTCGAACTCCCCCCGGTACTTGGCTCCGGCCACAAGGGAGCCCATGTCCAGGGAGAAGACCGTCTTGTCCTTCAGGCCCTCCGGCACGTCCCCGCGGACGATCCGCTGGGCCAGGCCCTCGGCAATGGCCGTCTTGCCCACGCCCGGCTCGCCGATGAGCACGGGGTTGTTCTTGGTCTTCCGGGACAGGATGCGGATGACGTTGCGGATCTCCGTGTCCCGGCCGATCACTGGGTCCAGCTCGTTGTCCCGGGCCCGCTGGACCAGGTCGGTGCCGTACTTGGTCAGGGCGTCATAGGTGTCCTCGGGACTGTCCGTGGTCACATGGCCGGTCTTGACCTTTGCCAGCTCTGCCGTGAAGGCGTCCTTGGTGATGTTCTGCTGCCGGAGGATGTCCCGGATGGCCGGGGTGGGGTTTGCGAAGATGCCCAGCATCAGGTGCTCCACGGACACATACTCGTCCTTGAGCTTTTGGGCCACCTTCTGGGCGAAGTCCAGGATCTTCCCGAACTCGTTGGAGGGATAGATGCTCTGCGCTCCCTGGACCTTGGGCAGCTTCTCGATGGCCCCGTCCAGCGCGGACAAAAGGGCGTCGCAGTCCGCGCCCATCCGACCCAGCAGGGTGGGGATGAGGCCGCCGTCCGCGTCCGCCAGCGCGTACAGCAGGTGCTCCGGGGTCACGTACTGGTTGTCGTTCTCCCGGGCCATGGCCGTGGCCGCGTTGATGGTCTCTATGGTCTTCTGTGTCAGTTTATCGCTGTTCATAGGATCACTTCCTTTGAATGATTACTGCTTAAGTCCCCCTTGTGCAAAGGGGGGCTGTCACGCGTCAGCGTGACGGAGGGACTGTAACGATCCCTTCGAGCCGCCTCCCCTTACACAGGGGAGCCGAAAAGGTAAAGGCGTTACAAAATAGTATTGCCCGCATGGAGCCAGTCCAGATACTCGCCCTCCAGGTCCCGGGGGGACATCTGCCCCGCCAGGAACCCCTTCATGAGCCGGTCGAACAGCCGCACATATTCGCTGATGGCCCCGGCCACGTCGGCGCTGGTATAGTCCCGCCGGGCGGGCAGGTCCAGGGTGCGGGTGAACCGGCCGGGGTACAGGGCGTACTCCACCGGCGCGGTGTGATAGGGAGCCACCAGCACGTCCTCCACCCGCTTCCACAGCCGGAAGAACTGTCCCATGGCCTCCAAAAGCTCCTGGGACTGGGTCCGGAACACCACGGAGAGCTCCCCCAGGGCCCCGTCCCGGTCCCGATACAGCTCCACGGAGTATTTCACCGTGGGCCGGTAGCGGTACTGCAGGCTCGACTTCACGCTCATGGTCATGGAGTTGGGCGTGATGAAGGGGACCAGAGCCCGGTCCGCGTCCAGTATCTCGCTGATCTGCCGGAAGATGTCCTGGACCCGCCGCTCCGGCGTCACCAGGTCCGTGTACTCGGCCAATATCTGGTTGACCAGGGCCGAGCGGTTGGTGCCCATCCGGTGGGCAAGATCGTCCACCGCCCGGACCACGTCGTCCGAGAGCATCAGGCTGTAAAGGGTCTTCTTCATATCTCTCACCTCGAAAACAATTTTACATCCGTATATTAATTTTGTCAAGCAATTTATATAAATTTAGAGAATATTTTCTGCAAAAAGCGGGGCACGCTGAGAGCGTACCCCGCCGGTTGATCTCTATTCCGCTGTCTTCGTGCAGATATCCTCCGCTTCGTCCGCCGGGACCTTCCGCCGCTGGTGTCAGTCCAGGCCACGCTCTTTTTTCAGGAGCCGGATGTCCGTGCCGGCAAAGGAGAGGACCTGGTATTCTCCCTCCAGACGGGACATGATCTGGGGGGTATAGCGCTTTTCCATCTGGGCGGAGGTCAGGTTGGTGCTGGCGACGGTCTTTTTCCGGGCCAGGAGCCGGGTGTTGACCAGGGTGTATAGGGCGCTGCGGCTGGGCTCCGACATCATCTCCGTGCCCAGATCGTCCAAAATGAGCAGGTCGCACTGACACATGCGCCGGACCAGCGCGCCGGCCTGGGCCACATCCTCCTCGGTGCCCTTGGCGAACTTCTGGGTCTCGAAGGCCCCCAGGGCCTCCGAAGCGGGCACATATACCACGGAAAAGCCCTGGTTGGACACCTCCCGGGCGATGCAGGCCGACAGAAAGGTCTTGCCCAGACCCGTGCCGCCCCGGAACAGGTAGTTCTCCCGGCGCTTGCCGAAATCGACGGCGTAGTCATAGCAGATGCCGAACACCGTCTCCATCTGGGCCCGGGGAGAGACGCCGGAGATCGGGTCGGGCCGGTCGTCGTAAAGGCCCAGGTCAAAGGTGCCGAAGCTCTCGCTGCCCAGCTTCAAAAGGGCGGACAGGTCCCGGGTCCGGACCTGGTCGTACAGCTTTTTCAGGCAGGAGCACATCCGGCCCTCCACATAGCCCGTATCCCGGCAGCGGGGGCAGTCCCAGGCGCCGTCCAGATAGTCCATGGGCCAGCCGTTTTCCACCAGCAGCTCCGCCCGCCGGGCCTGCAGGTCCAGGCTCTGCAGCCGGATCGGCTCCAGAGAGCCGTTCCCGCCCAGGGCGGCGGAGGCCGCCTGGGGGATGAGCGCCGCGATCTGCCGGTCCAGCGCCTGCAGCTCCGGCACCTGGGCGTAGACCCGCTCATGGCGTGCCCGGTCGGTCTGCACGGCAGTGCGGCGGATATTCTCCTTTTCCTCTCTGGCCATGGCCAGCAGTCTTCCGTCCATAAGCGACCTCTCAGCTGTTTTTCAGTCTCTCTCTGAGCTTCTTCATCCGCTCCAGCTCGCCGGCGTCGGGGGAGGAGCTGGCGATGTCGCGCCGGTCCTGACCGGAGGGTCTGCGGTCGCCCTTCTCGATCTCCTCTGCGGTGTGCAGGCCCTTGCTGTGCCAGGACTGGACGATGGAGTTCATGTACCGCCACTTGAGCTCGCCGGTGTTGGTGACGGTCCGGTCGGCGGCAATGGCGAGGGCCTCCGGACCAAAACCCAGCTCGATCCAGTTCATCACATACTTCCGCTCCGTGGCGGACAGCTCCCGGTTCCGGATGCCCATGGCCCGCTGGACCTCTCCGGCCAGCGTCTTCCGGCGGCGCAGCTCGGCCAGCCATTCCTCCGCCTGCTCGTAGGTCATGATCTCCCGGTTGAACCAGGCGTACGCCTCCTTTTCGATGACGGCGAAGCCCAGGTGCCGGGTCGCGCCGTAGCGCTCGTCGTGCTCCTCCTTGCAGTGGTGGACCAGCAGCATGATCACATCCGCGGGCAGGGCCAGGTCGTCATAGATGCCGAAGAGCTTTTTCAGGTCCGTGGAGCTGAGCACCCGGCCCAAGGTCTGCTGGGTCTCCTTCACCAGGTCCTGGAAGGCCGGGTCCGACTGGCTCCGGCGCACCACGTCCGCCGCCTGATACTCCGGCGCCTCCCGGTCGGGGAGCGTCTGTTTTTCCGCCGCGGCCAGAAGCCCCAGCCGCTCCAGCCGCTGGGCGATGCCCTGGACGGCCCGAACGGAGAGGCGCAGCGCACGGGCGGCCCGGTCCACGTCCAGGACCCCGCCGTTTTTCAAAAGATACAGATATAAGAGCGCTCCGTCCCCGTCGCCCGCCTCTAGCAGCAGCTCCGCGTCCCGGAGGGGCACGGCCAGCAGGGCCGGGCGGTTCAGCTTCAGCTTGACCTCGTCCATGTGTGCGTTCCTTGTCTTTGGTATGTTGTGGCATGCTGACGGGGGTATTATACCATCATCGACCGGCAGTTACAAGTTTTGCTTAAAAAGGCCGCCGGTGCTATAATGATGCAAAAGACTAACTATTAGATGTCAAGCCTGAATTAAGGGAAATGGGCGAAAGGAAGAGAATCCGCAAGAAGGTAAAAC
>CANRNU010000009.1 GCA_947632005.1 uncultured Oscillospiraceae bacterium
CGGAAACATTCTGGCTCCAGTAGTTCTCGCATACCAAACCGTCGACCACCACGCTATGCATCATATAGGTCAGGTTCTTGTCGGTCTTGTTCTTCAGCAGCAGCCCAAAGGCGGGGTCTCCGGCGTTGAAGTCGTAGTCCTTCACGATCACGGTCACGTCCTCGTTGTCCACCAGGACCGTCTCCTCAAAGCTGCAGGTCATATCCTCCTCCGCCGCCAGGGCAGGAATTACCCCCCCAGAGCCAGGGCTGATACAACGATCATTGCCAGTAAACGTTTCATAAGTGATTTCCTCCTGTTTTTTATTTTCCCCTATTTTATATCACACTTTCTTTTCCAGCGCAAGAAAAACCGTCCCGGGATATCAGCCGGCATCCGGCATGGTGAAGAAGGAGCCCATGTCGCCGATCGTGTCGGTGTCGCTGGTCATCATGATGGTCATGACATAGCACTTGTCCGCCGCATCGTCGTTGTAGACAAGATACACGGTTTCTCTGTGGGTGCGTGTCAGTTCGCCTGTCTCCCCGTCCTTCCGGTCATAGTCATAGATGATGCCCTGATACGCTTTCCCGCCGATGGTCACGGTGTCGCACAAGGCAAGGCAGTTGAACATGCCTCTTTCCTCCAGGCCGGATATGCCCGCCATCTGTATCGCTATGTGGTTCTTTATGGCCGCGTCGGTGCTGCCCTTCATCATTCCCGCGCCCTCAAAAGAATTCACCGCCAGGTTGATGCTCTGGGTCTCATCCTCCGAAAAGGCATAGAAGATGCTCGCTATCCCGTCGTCAGCCAGGAACTTGTCCATATACAAGGCGGGGTCCTGGCCGCTGTCCTCGCTCCAGCCGTTTCTGGACGCATACTCCTCCTGGCCGTAGGTGGACCAGCCCCCCGCAATGGTACAGGACATGCCGAACACGTCATTGGTGTAGGTAAGCGTGTCCGTGTCCAGACGTCCCGCCAGCGCGGGCGCCTCTCCGGCGGACGCGGGGGTCTCTGCCGCCTCTTCCGCAGGAGCCTCCGCCGGCTGTTCCGCCGCCGCGTCCTCGTCCGCGGCCAGCGCGGCCTCTTCCTCCGGGACCGGCCCGGTCTGCTCTTCGGTGACCTCCTCCGCCGTTTCCTCCCCGGTCCCGGCGGCAGTCCCGGTCCCCGTCAGGTCGACGACCGCCTGTCCCCTCGCCAGCTCGTCGAGGGTATCAAAATCCATGGCAACGATCTCCAGCTCCACATTCTCGAAGCTCTCGATATGGGCCTCCTCCAGAGCATCCTCCGACCAGAAGAAAGAATCGTCATAGAGAGAGGTGCTTGCAGCCACTATGGATTGCCAGTAAGGATCGCACATAGTACCATTGACGGAGACGTTTTCCGCCATGAACATCACATCTTTTTCCGTGTTGTTCTCCAGATAGAGGGTGAAGGAGGGCTGCCCGTCATCCCAGACGCCGTCCGGATCAAAGTCCTTGACGACGACGGTATAGTCTCCAGACAGGACCGGGACCTCCGTAAAGCCGCTGCCGCCCGCCAGATCGGCCAGAGCCGGCGTGTCGGAGACCGCATTGGAGGACCAGTCGACCATATCGTCGAACAGCGTCTCCGGGTCGTCCTCGTCAGTGCGTATCCTGAGCTCCGCCTTCACGTTGTTGACGTAGTTGATGCCGTTTTTCGCCAGGCTCTCCTCACGCCAATATACATCGGAGTACGCCTTTTTGCCGGCAGGCACGTCCTCCAGGCCGCCGTAGCAGTCGCATCTCCGTCCGTCCAGATAGGTATCCCGGATAGCAAAGCTCAGCGTCTTGTCGGACCCGTTCTCGAACAGCATGCTGAAGGTGGGCCGACCGTTATCATCCGGCTCGAACTCCACCACTGTTACCCTGACGTCCCCGCTGTCCACCAGGACCGTCTCCTCAAAGCCATAGGTCACATCCGCCGCCGCCAAGACAGGGACGGCACCCAGTCCCAGCGCCATCGTCAGGACCAAGATCGCTGCCAGTATACGCTTCATGGTGATCCACTCCCGTTATCTGTTTTTTTCTATTATATAGCATACTCTTTTCCGGCGCAAGAAAAACCGCCCGCCGGACGCTTCTTCATCCGGCGGACGGTCCTCTATCCGTCCAGCATTTCCCGCAGCTCCCCCACGGCCCGGCGCTCCAGGCGGGAGATCTGCACCTGGCTCACCCCCAGCACCCGGCTGGCCCGCTCCTGGGTCATGCCGTGGTAAAACCGCAGGAACACCACCTGTCTCTCCCGGTCCGGCAGCCGCTCGATGGCCTGGCGGAGAGCCACATACTCCACCATCCGCTCCTCCTCCGTCCAGTCCCCCAGCACCTGCTCCAGGGAGAAGCCCTCCTCTCCGGCGGGCTGCTGTAAGGACTCGATGGGGACGGTGGCGGTCTCCGCCATGGCGATGTCCTCCGGGGAGAGCCCCGTCCGGGCGGCCAGTTCCGACACGGTGGGGTCCCGGCCCAGGGACTGCTCCAGGGCCTTCCGGGCCGCCCGGATGACCGCCGCCCTCTCCTTGATGCCCCGGCTCACCTTCACGACGCCGTCATCCCGGAGGAACCGGCGTATCTCCCCGGATATCTTGGGCACGGCATAGGTGGAAAACCGGGTACCGTAGCTCTCGTCAAAGCCCTCGATGGCCTTCAAAAATCCCAGGCAGCCCAGCTGATACAGGTCATCCGGCTCCACGCCCCGGCCAAAATACCGCCGGGCCACGCTCCAGATGAGCCCGGTGTTGTCCTCCACCATCCGGCCGGCCGCCTCCCTGTCCCCGGACTGGGCCGCCCGGAGAAGGGTCATGGTCTCATCCAAGTCAGACCGGCTCCTTTGTGCGGATGCGCTTTTTCATGGTCACGACCGTGCCCTTTCCCTCCGCCGAGCGGACCCGGAGCCCATCCATAAAGCTCCCCATGATGGTGAAGCCCATGCCGCTTCTCTCCTCGCCGCCGGTAGACCACATGGGCTCCATGGCCTTTTTCACGTCCGGGATGCCCCGCCCTTTATCCCGGACCGTGATCTCCAGCATGCCGCCGTCCAGGATGCGCAGGCGCATCTGGACCAGGCCGACGCTGTCCGGATAGGCGTGGACGATGGCGTTGGTCACCGCCTCGCTGACGGCGGTGCGGATGTCCCCCAGCTCCTCCATGGTGGGGTCCATCTGGGCGGCAAAGGCCGCCGCCGCCGACCGGGCAAAGGCCTCGTTCACGCTCCGGGCGGGAAATTCCAGTTTTATGTAGTTCAGTTGTTTCATGCCTCATGTCTCCTTCTTTCTGCCCGGCGGAGCTGTGTCCGCCGGGGCGAATGGCGTTTGAAGGCCCGTCCTTCAAACGACTTTTATCATCCGGTCGATGCCGGAGGCGTCGATGACCTTCAGTGGCTGGTTCCTGGCGTTCTCCACCCAGGCCCGCCCCCCGGTCTCCCCCATGAGCCGGGATATCTTCAAGATGAGGGCGATGCCGGAGGAGTCCATGAACGTGAGACCCCCCATGTCCACCACGCAGTCCCGGGGCAGGTAATCGTCCACGGTCCGGCTGACCCTCCGGAGCACCGCCGCCGCCTCATGGTGGTCCAGCTCCCCCTGCAGATACAGGGTGAGCTTCCCGTCCTGATAGCTGGATGTCACTTTCATGCTTGTCCCCTTTCTCTGTATAAAAATCACACCGCACAAAATGTACGGTGTGATTTTACTTGATTTGCCCTGTCGGTTGCCGTCGAAGTCCGGTGTGGACGGATAAATACGTCATTGTCCGGAATCCTCATCCTCCGCCGGGTCGATATGCTTCGACAAAAACAGGGCCTGTTATTCAACAGGCCCTTCTTTATGGAAGGCCCCCTTGTGCAAAGGGGGCTGTCAGCGAAGCTGACGGAGGGATCGCCTGACAACCTCTCCGCCTCGCTCCGCTCGGCATCTCCCCTTGCACAGGGGAGGCTTTATTTTACCCCAGATCTTTCAAACTCTCTTCCAGGTTCGCCGCCAGGGCCTGGGCCTTGGCGAGCTTGTCCCGCTCTGCGGCCACCACCCGCTCCGGCGCCCGGGAGACGAAGCTCTCGTTGGCCAGCTTCCGCTGCTGGTTCTCGATGTCTTTCCGGGCCTTTTCCATCTCCTTTACGATGCGCGCCCGCTCCTTGTCCAGGTCCACCAGTTCCGCCATGGGCATGAAGATCTTGGCGTTCCCGGTGACCACGTTCACCATACCGGCCGTGTCGGCGGGGGCCTCCGTGGTGACGTTCACAGCCCCGGCATAGGCCAGGTTGGCCATGTACACGGTCCCGGCCCGGAACACGTCGGGCTTTTCCGTCACCAGGGTGATATGGGGCCGCTTGGAGGGGGGCACGTTCATCTCCGCCCGGCGGCTGCGCACCGCTTTCACCGCCTCCATGACGGCCTCGAAGTCCGCCTCCTCGGAGGGGAAGCTGAGCTTCCCGTCGAACTCTGGGTACCGGTCGATGATCAGGGCTTCGGCCTCATGGGGGATGGCGCCGTATATCTCCTCCGTGATGAAGGGCATGAAGGGATGCAGCAGCCGCAGGATATCCGTGAGCACATACAGCAGCACCTGCTGGGCGCTCTGGTCCCCCTCCCGGAGGCGGGGCTTGGTGATCTCGATATACCAGTCGCAGAAGCTGTCCCAGATGAAGTCGTATATCTTCGTGGCGGCCAGGCCCAGCTCGTACTTGTCGAAGTTCTCGTTGACCTCGGCGATCAGGCTCTGCAGCTTGGACAAGATCCACTTGTCCTCCAGCTTCAGCTGGGACGGGAGGGCGTTTTTCTCCACCGTCAGGTTCATCATCACGTACCGGGCCGCGTTCCACAGCTTGTTGGCGAAGTTGCGCATGGCCTCGCAGCGCTCCACATAGAAACGCATGTCGTTGCCGGGGGAGTTGCCGGTGATGAGGTTGAAGCGCAGGGCGTCGGCGCCGTACTGGTCGATGACCTCGATGGGGTCCACGCCGTTGCCGGCGGACTTGCTCATCTTCTTGCCGTGGGGGTCCCGCACCAGGCCGTGGATGAGCACGGTCTTGAAGGGCTCCTTTTTCATGTGCTCCATGCCGGAGAAGATCATCCGGGCCACCCAGAAGAAGATGATGTCGTAGCCCGTGACCAGCACGTCGGTGGGATAGAAGTATTCCAGGTCCTCGGTCTTGTCCGGCCAGCCCAGGGTGGAGAAGGGCCACAGGGCGGAGGAGAACCAGGTGTCCAGCACGTCCGGGTCCCGGGTGATGTTCTTCGAGCCGCACTTCTCGCACTGGCAGGCGTCGGTCCGGCTCACGGTCATATGGCCGCAGTCGGCACAGTACCAGGCGGGGATCTGGTGGCCCCACCAGAGCTGCCGGCTGATGCACCAGTCCCGGACGTTGTGCATCCAGTTCAGGTACGTCTTGGCGAAACGGTCCGGCACGAACTGGATGGTGCCGTCCTCCACCACCCGGATGGCCTCCTTTGCCAGGGGCTCCATCTTCACGAACCACTGGTCGCTGGCCAGGGGCTCCACGTCGGAGTGGCAGCGGTAGCAGGTGCCCACGTTATGTACGTGTTCCTCCACCTTCACCAGGTAGCCCTGCTCCTCCAGGTCCTTCAAAATGACCTTCCGGGCCTCGTACCGGTCCAGGCCGTCATACTTGCCGCCGTTGATGATGCAGCCGTTGTCGTCGATGACCAGTATCTGCTCCAGGTCATGGCGCAGGCCCACCTCAAAGTCGTTGGGGTCGTGGCAGGGGGTCATCTTCACGCAGCCGGTGCCGAAGGCCATGTCCACGTACTCGTCCGCCACGATGGGGATCTCCCGGCCCACCAGGGGCAGGATGCAGGTCTTCCCCACGATGTCCTTATACCGCTCGTCCTCCGGATTCACCGCCACGCCGGTGTCCCCCAGCATGGTCTCCGGCCGGGTGGTGGCCACCACCACTTCCCCGGAACCGTCGGCCAGGGGATAGCGCAGGTGCCACAGGTGGCCGGGCTTTTCCTCATACTCCACCTCCGCGTCGGACAGGGCGGTGGTGCAGTGGGGGCACCAGTTGATGATGCGTTTGCCCTTGTAGATGAGCCCCTTTTCATAGAGGCTGCAAAAGACCTCCCGCACCGCCCTGGAGCAGCCCTCGTCCATGGTGAAGCGCTGGCGCTCCCAGTCGCAGGAGGAGCCCAGGGTCTTCAGCTGCTCCACGATCCGGTCGCCGTACTTGTTCTTCCAGTCCCACACCCGGTCCAGAAACTTCTCCCGGCCCAGGTCGAAGCGGGTCAGCCCCTCGTTCACCCGCAGGTTCTCCTCCACCTTGATCTGGGTGGCGATGCCCGCGTGGTCATAGCCGGGCAGCCACAGGGCGGAGAAGCCCTTCATCCGCTTGTAGCGGGTGAGCACGTCCTGGATGGTCTCGTCCACGGCGTGGCCCAGGTGGAGCTGGCCCGTCACGTTGGGGGGCGGGATGACGATGGTGAAGGGTTTCTTGTCCGGGTCTCGCTCCGCGTGGAAATACCCGCCGTCCAGCCACTGCTGGTATATCCTCTTCTCCACCTGCTTGGGGTCATACTGTTTCGGCAGCTCTCTCATTTGCACATCTCCTCTATCTCTTCCATGCTGGAAAGGCCCACCTTCCGGCCAGCCAGCTCCCCGTCCCTGAACATCGCCAGGGTGGGGATGGCCATGATGCCGAAGCGGGCGGCCAGAGCCGGCTCCGCGTCCACGTTCACCTTGCACACCGTGACGTCCGGGTGTTTGTCCGCGAAGGCGTCCACGATGGGGCTCTGCATCTTGCAGGGGCCGCACCACACGGCCCAGAAATCCACCAGCACGGTCCCGCTGGCGGTCACTTCCTCAAAATTCTCGCTGGTAAGCTCCTCGATCATTTCTCATGCTCCTTCAAATATCTGTCCGCGGCCAGGGCCGCGGTATTTCCCTGTCCCACAGCCCGGGCGATCTGGTAGGGCCGGCCCGTGCAGTCCCCGGCGGCGAACGCCCCGGGCACGCTGGTCTGCATATCCGGACCCACCCGGATGTGGCCGTCCGTCATCTCCAGGCCCGGCAGCAGCGCCTCCGCCGCCACCGTGTCCCGCAGGACGAACACGCCGTCCACGGCGTGCTCTTCGCCGCCCGCAAAAATGGCCGTGACGGTATCCTCTCCCCGTATCTCCGCGTTTTTCGCCTGAGCCCCGGTGAGATACAGGACCTGGCAGCCGATGCTCTCCAAAAAGTCCCGGTCTGCCTCGCTCCCGGAGCCCAGGCCCAGTACAGCCACCCGTTTGCCCCGGTACAGCATCCCGTCGCAGGTGGCGCAGTAGCTGACGCCTCTCCCCAGCAGCTCCCTCTCCCCGGGCAGCGGCTCAGCCCCCTGCTGGGCGCCCGCCGCCAGGATGATGGCCCGGGCCTGGTACACGTCCTGTTCCAGGCTCACCATGAACTGTCCGCTGAAGGCCATCCCTGCCGTGATCCGGCCCGTGGCCCGGGGGATGCCCCGGCGCTCCAGGTCTCCCAGCATGGCCGCAAGCATATCCCGGCCGCTCATGCCGGCCAGGCCCGGATAGTTTTCGATGCGCTCCGCCCGGGCCAGGGGACTGCCCATGGGGTCGGCCCCCAGCACCGCGGCGGAGCGGCCCCGGGCATGGGCGGTCAGCGCCGCCGAGATGCCAGCCGGCCCTGCGCCCAATATGAGGATGTCAAAGGAGTTTCCGCCGTCCATGAGCTCCCTCCGCCCCGCGATCCGCTAATTTGGTATTGTAACACACCCGCCCGGTCTCCCGCAAGAGGCCGGGTGGTTTTTCATCCCGTATTATGCGCGCCGGACGCAGGGATCATTCCGCCCCTTCCGCCAGCGCCGTCAGCTTTTCCGCCAGCGCCGGGCACGCCTTATCCAGGCGCAGCAGCTTCCCCTCGGGGCTGACGAAGCAGTGCTCGCTCCTCCCCTGGCAGACCAGGGTCCCGTCCGCCTTTTTCATCTCATACTCGAACCAGATCCGCACGGTCTTGAACCGGGCCACCCGGACAGCGACGGTCACCTCCTCCGGGAAGGTGCTGGGCGCCCTGTAGCGGCACTCCACGCTTATCACCGGCGAGCCCACGCCCATGGCCTCCATCCGGTCATAGCCAAAGCCCAGCTGGTCCAGAAAATCCACCCGGGCCTCCTCCATCCAATGGATGTAGTTGGCGTGGTGGGTGATGCCCATCTTGTCCGTCTCGTAATACTGTACTTTGTGGCGATAAGGCTGCATGCTCTTCCTCATTTCTGACCTGTTTTTATTCCATCCCCAGCGCCGCCGCCAGGGACACAAAGCCGTCGGTCTGCCAGTCCGCCAGGGCGTTTATCTCCGCCCGGTCCGGGTCGGAATAGGGGTCATAGACCACGCATACTTCCAGCCCCGCGCCTTTCGCCGCCTGGACCCCGGACAGGGAGTCCTCGAACGCCAGACACGCCTCCGCCGGCAGGGCGATATCCTCCATCGCCCGCCGGTATATCTCCGGGTCCGGCTTGATGGCGCGCACGTCCTCGCAGGTATATACCCGGTGGAATATCCCGTCTATGGGGGCTTTTTCGGCAAAGTTTTTATTCTTCTGCCGGTATATGTCGATGCTGCCCCGCCGACCGGTGGTGGCCAGGACCAGGATATATCCCTTCTCCTTCAGTTTTCGCAGGAACACATCCGCCCCGGGCCGGTAGTCCATCCGCTCCAGCATCCCGTGGGCGATGGCCTGCCGCCGGGCCCGGACCTGCCGGGGGGTGAGGTCCGTGCCGTACCGCTCCTTCAGCAGGGCGCAGTAGCACAGATAGGGCTCCGGCTCGTCCCGGAACCGCCGCAGCGCCGCCTCCCGAAAGGCCCGTATCTCCGCCCGGTCCGGGGCGGAACCGGCCAGCTCCCGGGCCAGGAGCTCGTCCGCGTCGGTCCACACGCCGATGGAGTCCACCAACGTCCCGTCCATATCGAACAGCACCGCTTTTTTGCCCCGGAGCATATCTTCTATCGGCCGCATGTTTTATTCTCCAAAATATGTTCCGGCCGGCAGAAAACGCCGGCCGGTGAGGGTGGTTTTATTTTTTCAGCATCTCCAGGATCTCGTCGGCGGATTTTCCGCTGCTGACCAGCTTGGAGACCACTTTCTCGATCTCCTCCTTCTGGGCGGCGGCAGTCTCGATGGCCTCGGCCTCGATCTTCTTTTCCTCCAGCGCCAGAAGATCCTTTTCCACGGCCCGGAGGACCTTTTTCTTTGCCTTCAAAAGCTCTTTCTGTTTTCCGATCTCCGCAACGATCTCCGCCTGCTCTGCCTCCAGCACTTTTTTGCTCTCCTGCTTGGCGGCGATCTGGGCCTCTACCTGGGCCACGGTCTGAATGCTCTTTTTATTCTTGCTCCCCTTCGGTCTCGGCATGGATATTTCCTCCTTGGAAGATTGATTATGGTAAAATAAATTATATTATAGACTTATCCAAATTACAAGCCCGTTTTTTGAAAAATATCGCTCCGCCCCGCCCGGTTTTTCTAAATATCGGTCGAAATATGTATATATTTCCCCCGCACTATTTTCGGTAGAATAATATGCCCAGCGTGCCGGGCCCACAGTGGCAGCTCACGGTGCAGCCCGCCCGGGTGTGAATGATTTCCTCAAAAGGCACCAGCGCGCGGACCTCTTCCTCCACCGCGGCGCGGATATCCTCGCTGACGCCGGAGTCGGTGATAAATATCCGCCGGGGGTCCACGGTATCCGGGTCCGCCAGCCGGTCCTTCACATAGGCGGCCAGGCACTCGGACAGCTTGCCCCGGTATTTCTTGCCCACGCCCATGGCCCCGTCCTTCACGAAGATGCAGGGGTGCAGCTTCAAAAGATTGGCGCCCATGGCGGCCAGGGCCGTGCACCGTCCGCCTTTGCGCAGGTACTCCAGCGTGTCCACCACGAAGCTCACGTCCAGTTTCTCCCGGCGCGCATCCAGGACCCTCTTGATCTCCGCCGGGTCCACTCCCTGTTCCGCCATCTCACAGGCGTCCAGCACCAGGTGGCCGATGCCGGTGGAGAGGTTCTTGCTGTCCACCACATACACGTTCCCCAGTTCCTCCGCCGCCAGACAGGCGTTCTGGTAGCAGGCGGACATGGAGGCGCTGATGGTGAAGTGGACCACCGCGTCGTGGTCCTTCAGAGCCCGGGAGAACACGTCTATGTACTCCTGCACGTTCACCGCCGCGGTGGCGCCCAGCTTTCCGGCAGCTTTGATCTTCTCATACAGCCCGTCCGGGGTGATGTCCACCCCATCCAGGAAGGTCTCCTCCCCGCAGGTCACATGCAGGGGCGTGATGGTGATATCATGCCGCTCGATGAGCTCCCGGGTCAGGTCACAGGTGCTGTCGGCGGTTATCTTGATCTTCAACGCTCAGTCATCTCCTGTTGATAATGATCGTCTGATGGCGAAACGCCGCAAGGCGCCGGGTCGGGCACCTTTGCGGCGCAGCAAAACAGGTGCGCTGTTTTGCCGTGTACGCATTTCAATGGCGCTATTGTAGTCCTTTTTTCTCCAAATTACAATACTCCGCCGCTTTTTCCAGCAGCGCGTCCCGCTCGTTGGGGACGGCCCCGTCGGCCACCGCGTCAAAGAGTTCTTGCAGCATCTGTCCCACCGCGGGCCCCTCCGGGACCCCCAGCGCCAGGATGTCCCGGCCGTTCACCGCGAGGCTTTTCACCGAGAAGCAGGGGGCCTCCTCCGCAAACAGCGCTTCCAGCACCTGCTCCGACGCGTCCACCAGGGCCAGGTTCCGCTCCCGGACAGGCTGTGCCCGGTCGGCGCTGTCTGCCCGCCAGCACGCCATGAGCTGCCGCACTCCGGTCTCTCCCACCTTTGCCAGGAACTTTCGCATGGCCTTCACCGACTGAGGCGGGCAGACATCGTGGTGCCGGATGAGCAGGCACACCCGCTCCCGGGTGTCGTTGTCGCACCGGAGCCGGCGCAGGATGCTGCCGGCCAGCTCCGCGCCCTTCTCCCCGTGGCCGTAAAAGTGGCCCGTGCCCTGTTCATCGGTGAAAAAACAGACCGGCTTGGCGGCGTCGTGCAGCAGCATGGCAAGGCGCAGCACGATATCCGCCGGCGCGGCGTCCACCGCCATGGTGGTGTGGGTCCACACGTCGTGGATGTGGTGGGGGCTCTTCTGGTCGAACCCCTTCTCCGCCGCCAGCTCCGGGATGACCTGAAAGACGACGGACCCATAGTCCCGCAGTACCCGCCCCGCTCCGGGGCCGGTGAGGATGCCCCCGAGCTCGGCAAACACCCGCTCCCGGGCGATGTTGTCCAAAAGCGCCCGGTTTTTCACGGCGCTGGCCGCGGTGGCCGGCTCGATGGCAAGATCCAGCTTGGAGGCGAACCGCAGGGCCCGCAGGATGCGCAGCGCGTCCTCCCCGAACCGCTCGTCCGGGTCCCCTACGCACCGGATGACGCCAGCAGCCAGGTCCGCCCGGCCTCCGTACAGGTCGATGACCCCGCCGTCCCGGTCCAGAGCCATGGCGTTCACGGTGAAGTCCCGCCGGGCCAGGTCCGCCCGCAGGTCCGGCACGAAGGTGACGCTCTCCGGGCGGCGGCTGTCCCGGTATTCCCCGTCGGCCCGGAAGGTGGTGATCTCCACCGGGCCGCCCGCCGTCAGCACCGTCACGGTGCCGTGTCTGACCCCCGTCTCAAGGATGCGGTACCCGGCCAGCACCGCCTCCACCTGCTCCGGCCGGGCGGCGGTGCACAAGTCCCAGTCCGCCGGTTCCTTTCCCAGCAGGCTGTCCCGGACGCAGCCCCCCACCGGGTGGGCGGCAAAGCCCGCGTCCCAGAGGGCCGTCAGCAGCGTATACACATAAGGGGGCACCGGCGTCATCTCATCACCTGACTTGTATTTCCTATCGGATTATGATAAAATCTAACCAACACTACAGACAGGGGAGGCGCGCACATGAACATCCACGAATCCGCCGAGGATTATCTGGAAGCCATATACATGCAGTCCCTGGAAAAGGGCTACGTTCGTTCCATCGACATCGCCAACGCCCTCGGCTACTCCAAGCCATCTGTCAGCGTGGCCATGAAGCAGCTGGAGGAAAACGGCTACATCCGCCGGGATGCGGACCGCTTGCTGTATCTGGAGGAGAAGGGTCTGGCCATCGCCAAGCGCATCTACGAGCGCCACGAGACCATCGCCGCCGTGCTCATGAGCCTGGGGGTAGAGCGGGAGACCGCCTACAAGGACGCCTGCAAGATCGAGCACGACCTCTCTGACGAGAGCTTCCAGCGCATCCGGGAACACATGGCCGCCCACGGCCAGACCTTCCCCGACATAGAGGCCCATCGCCGGGCCCACGAACAGAATTAGTATAAGCGCGTTTTCAGGAAAATGCAACAAGCCCCCGGAGCTCTCGCTCCGGGGGCCTGCCATATCATTTCCCTCGCTTACGTCTCATACAGGAACGCATCGAGCTCCAGCTTGGTATCGCCGGTGTTGCGGATATAAAACTCCGTGCCGCCCTCCGCGGTCCAGTAATTGGAGCCGGTGATGATATCGCCGTCCTTCACGTCCAGCGTCTGGCCGCCCATGGGGTTTTCCTCCCCGCCGTCCAGGCTCCGCTGGCCCATGGTGATCTGTCCCTCGCTGTGGACGATCACCAGGGTCTCATAGGTCCCCTCCGCGCTTCCCACCACCGCCGCCGCTCCCGGCTGCAGGGGGGAGTTGAAGGACTGGACGCCCCTGACATGTTCGATGTTCACCGGGGCACGGTAGCCGTAGGGCCAGATGTCCAGCAGGTAGTCCGCATCTTCGGGCTGTTCCTGATACACCACTCCCGAGCCGCTGGTCAGGTCCCACACATATTGGGCCTTCAGGTCCTCTATGGGCAGCAGCATAGGTGTCACCTCCGGCGCCTCCGAGACGGCGATCCCATCCGGCTCGCAGGTCACCTGGATGCCGGTCACCTGGATGTCCTCCCTGGTGGTACGGATGACGATGTTGCCGTCATCGTTCGCCATGGTATAACAGACGCTGTCATCGTCCTCGTCCAGGGTATAGTCCATGCCGCGCAGGGCGCGGGTGAGCTCCCTGCCGGGCATGCCCCGGGCAATGCCGATCCCGGGAGCGGAGACCACGATGGACACGTCGGCGGCATCCGCGCCGCCTCCCACATAGGTGACATAGCAGTCCTCCACAGGGAGAGGCCCGTCGGAATAGTTGCGCACGCGGGTCTCCAATGTCCAGTCTGCGCCCTCATCCTCTCCGGCCCCGGACAGCGTCAGGGCGATGGGGAAGCTCTCCCCGGGCGCCACTGTCCGGCCAGCGCCCTCCGTGACGGTCCAGCCGTTGACGGCAAAGTCCTCCACCGGGGCGGGCAGCTGATAGGGCACGCCGTTGTAGAACACCTTGAAGGAGAGGGGGTCCTCCCCCAGCCAGGCCAGCCAGTCCGAGGGCTGTTCCTCCTCCAAAGGTCCGTAGGGCGTCTCCGCGGGCTCTGTCTCCGGGGCGGAGGTGGCGAACACCGCCGTCACCCCCACGGTCAGGATCAAACTCAATATCACGGCCCAGGCCGTCAGTTTTTTGCTCTTCATGATCGCTGTGATACGCTCCTCCATAGCGTTTGCGCTGAAATGGCTGACGAGGGGCGTCAGACCCGCCCTGGCCTCCTCCATGCGGATGAGGGTCCGGGCATAGTCCGCCCGGGTGTGCGTCTCCATGGCGCGCACCACCTGCTCGTCGCAGGCCATTTCCATATCCCGGTTGGCCAGAATGAACATGGCCCACACCAGGGGATTGAACCAATGCAGGCACACCGCCGCCGTCAGGACCAGCTTTCGCAGCCCGTCCAGCCGCCGGATGTGGCCGTATTCATGGGCCAGGATGAAGCCCAGGCCCTTTTCGTCCCGCCAGTCGAGGCCGGCAGGCAGCAGGATCACCGGGCGGAAAAGCCCGTAGGTCATGGGCGCGTCCACCCGTCCGGACAGCCGCACCGACACCCGCCGGTGGAGAGGGTGACTCTCCTGCCAGCGGCGGACGAAGCCGTCCTCCGCGGCCACCGCCTCCCGGAATTTCCGGCGGCTGTGGACATATGCCCCGGCAAAGAAGCCGCCGCATCCCAGAGCGCCCGCCGCCCAGAGGACCGTCCTCCAGGGGATGGCCGCGGCGTCCCTCGCCGCCGGGGATACCTGCTCCGCCGCCTCTGATGGGCCCCGGTCCGCCGCCGGCAGGACGGCCGGCCGGTCCTCCGCCGGCGCGGGGGTAACTGCCGCCGGGGCAGTCTCCGCCGCCTCCGCCTGCGGCGGGAACCAGGCGTATACGCTCACCGCCGAGGGCACTGCCGCGGGGATGAAAAGCCGCAGCAGCGCCACTGTCCACAGGACCGTGAACGTGGCCTTCGGCAGCCGGTTCTGCCCCAGGGCCCGGAGCACGATGACGGCCAGGATGACCACACCGCCGGCCACAGACATGTCCAACAGGCTCATCTGTCCGCCCCTTCCGCCTCGTCCACGATCTGCTTCAACCGTCCGAGCTGTTCCGCCGACAGCTGTTTCCGGCCCAGCAGGGCCGCAAACAGCTTGTCCGCCGAGCCGTCGAAGAGCTTGCCGATGAGCGCGTCCGTCTCCGCGTCTTGGACCGCCTCCCGGCTCACCAGGGCGTGACACATGAACTTCGGCTCCCGGCGCGCTATGGCCCCCTTGCCGATACATCTTTTGATGAGGGTATATGTAGTATTCACGTTCCAGCCGACCTCCCGGCCCAGGACCTCGGCGATGTGACTGGCGGTGCAGTCCCCCTCCCGCCACAGCACGTCCATGACCTTCAGTTCCGAATCAAACAGTTTGTTTTCCATGATGATTTCTCCTTGATTTACTACCGCGGTAGTATTGAGCTCGGCAATATACTACCACAGTCGTAGTCCTTTGTCAATACTACTGTGGTAGTAAAATTTTGGTTTTTTTGTGGGACCGTCTCCGGTCCCACAAAAGGGTCATATCTTCTTCATATATCTCGCCGCGGCCTTGAGCATCAGGCGCTTCAGACCCACGGTGTCGAACTCGATCTCCACCAGATGGTCCCCGCCCATGGGGGTCATCTTCACGATGGTCCCGGTGTGGAAGGCGCTGTGCTCCACCCGGTCCCCCACGGCAAAGGATACCGCGGGCTCCGCTCTCTTCGGCGCGGGAGGTTCCAGGGTCTTCCTCCGGGTGCCCTGCCAATCCCGGACGTTGGGGGCCGGGCGGCCTCCCCGCTGGGCCGCGGGCCTGCCGCCGCCCCAGCCGGCGTCCTCCTCCGGCACGTCGTCAAAGTCGAACCAGCCGGTGGGTCTCAGGTCATTATAGGGCCGGTCGATGTGCTCGGGAGGTATCTCATCCACGAATCGGCTGACCCGATGGGGGGCCGTCTGGCCGAACACCATCCGCTGGCGGGCGCTGGTGATGAAGAGCCGCCGCTTGGCCCGGGTGATGGCCACATAGGCCAGGCGCCGCTCCTCCTCCATCTGGGCCGTCTCCCCGATGGCCTGCAGGGAGGGGAAGACCCCCTCCTCCATCCCCACCACGAATACGGTGGGAAATTCCAGGCCCTTGGCGGAGTGGATGGTCATGAGGGTGACGGTGTTTTCATCCATATCCATGGCCTGCAGGTCGGTGTAAAGGCTCACCTCGTCCAAAAATCCGGCCAGGGTATCGTCCCCGGTCTGGCGGACGTGGGTGGCGATGAAGCTCTTCAGCTCCCGGACGTTTTCCAGCCGGTTCATATTCTCGTCCGTGTGGCTGCTCTCCAGCATCCGGGCATAGCCGGTCTTGTCCAGCAGCGCGTCATAGAGCGCCTCCAATCCCCCGGTCCGGGTCATGGCGGACAGCTCGTTCATCATGGCCACAAAGCCCTTCAGCTTCTCCGCCGCCCGGCTCAGCTCCGGGAACATGTCCGCCATGGTCAGGACCGTGAACAGGGGCAGGCCGTTCTGTTCCGCGATGCCCCGGGCCCGCTCCACGGTGGTGCTGCCGATGCCCCGGGCGGGCACGTTCACGATGCGCGTCAGGCGCAGGTCGTCCGCCGGGTTCAGGAGCACGAAGAAATAGGCCATCATATCCTTGATCTCCGCCCGCTCAAAGAAGGGGTTGCCCTTCACGATGCGGGGCCGGATGCCATGGCGCAGGAACGCCTGCTCCAGGGCCCGGGACTGGGCGTTGAGCCGGTAGAGCACCGCGTGCTCCCGGAGGTTGTCCCCCCGGTCCACGGCCTGCAGCACCTGCCGGACCACATACTGGGCCTCGTCCTCCTCGTTTTTCGCCACATACAGGGTGATACGGTCCCCGTCCCCGGCCTTGGTCCAGAGCTTTTTCCCCTTCCGGCCCCGGTTGTTGGCCACCACCGCGTTGGCGGCGGAGAGGATATGGCCGGTGGAGCGGTAATTCTGCTCCAGGCGGATGACCCGGGCATTGTCGTACTGGTCCTCGAAGGACAGGATGTTCTCGATGGTGGCCCCCCGGAAGGCATAGATGGACTGGTCGTCGTCGCCCACCACGCAGATGTTCTTCCGTCCCCCGGCCATGAGGGTGGCCATCATGTACTGGAGATTGTTGGTGTCCTGGTACTCGTCGATGAGCACATATTTGAACTGCCGCTGGTACTTCTCCCGCACGTCGGGAAACTCCCGCAAGATGCGCACGGTGTTGTACAGCAGGTCGTCAAAGTCCATGGCCCCGGCCTCCATGAGCCGCTTGGCATAGTCCTTGTAAAGCTCCGCCGCCCCCCGCAGCCGGATGTCCCCGCTCTTCTCCGCCGCGGATGCAAAGTCCCCCGGGGTCTGCAGCCGGTTCCGGGCCTGGTCGATGGTGCTGAGCACCCATCGGGGCGGATACATCTTCTCGTCCTTGTTCTGGTCCTTGAGGATGCGCTTCATCACCGCCGCCCGGTCCGCCTCGTCATAGATGGTGAAGCTGTCGGGGTAGCCCAGGAGACTGGCGTTTTTCCGCAGGATGCGCACGCAGGCGGAGTGGAAGGTCCTGGCCCAGATGTCCTCCGCCGCCTCGCCCAGCATGGCGTGCAGCCGGTTTTTCAGCTCGTCGGCGGCCTTGTTGGTAAAGGTGATGGCCAGGATACGCCACGGCTCCACCGGCTCATAGGCCGCGGCTTCCTCCGCCTGGCGCTTCACGGTCTCGTCCCCGGCTATATACCGGCGCATCCTGTCCAGCTTTTCCTCATCCGCGTCCGAAGGCAGCTCGTCACAGTCGGAGGCCCGGCCGTATTTCATGAGATTGGCGATGCGGTTGATGAGCACAGTGGTCTTGCCGGAGCCCGCGCCGGCCAAAATGAGAAGCGGTCCCTCCGTGGCCATGACCGCCTGCCGCTGTTTTTCGTTCAGCCGGGGGAAGTTTTTTGCGATGACCTCCCGCCGGGCGTCTATGTAGTTTTTCGTAAAAGTGTCCATGGGGAGAGTATACCATAAAAAAAGGCGGGAGAAAAGCCCTCCCGCCGGACAATGGTTTATCCTCAGCCGGTCACTTCCAGAAGCCGCTGTTCGATCCGGAGTGTCGCCTGGGTGTAATACTGCAATTCGGCGTCCGTCAGATCCTCGTCCTCCATGTCATCGAGCTTCTGCTCCGTCTCGGTATACTGCTCCAACATGGACAGATACTCCGTCAGCGCGCTTATGTCCGAGGCGTCATAGGACTCCATAAAATCGGCATATTCATTGAAAAAAGCCTCATAGCTGTCGATGGCCTCCTTGATCTCCGGCCGGATATCACCGTCGGAGGGAGAAGCGCCGTCTGACGGAGCCTGTTCAGGTTCCGTCGTCGGAGCCTCTGTCGCCTCCGTTTCCGGTTCCTCGTCTGACGTCCCGTTCAGCTTGTCGTCCAGGTCGTTCAATTGGTCCTCCAGGTCGTTAAGGCCATCCTCGATGTTGTCGACCACGCCGGACACTTTCTCCTCCAGGTCCTCTCCGTTCCCGCCGCAGCCCGCCAGCGCAAACAGGACTGCCAGGGCTAAAAATAATATCAGTGCCTTTTTCACGTTGTTCTCTCCTTTTCAGTTCAGACCGTTATCAAGGGCATCGGCCGTATACTGCGTTCCGGCAATAGTGATGACCATATCTTCGGCACAGCCGTTGAACACATATTTCCCCAACTCAGTCAAACCATTACCGATACCAACCTGAGCCAGTTCCTCACAATACTGAAAAGCCCGGTCATCAATGGTGATCTCACTGTCACCAGTCCTGTTTTCACAGATAGACACGCTCACAAGATCAGGACAGCTGGAGAAAACATACTCGCCCAAAGATACCTTGCTACAATCAATCGACACATTTTCCAAATCCTCGCAAGAGTACAGAGCATATTCATCCGTAGTGAATTCTTCTCCCTCCATGCTGAAGGATGCAAGAGAACAATATTGAAACACACGTTTATCCAACTCGACAGAACAGTCCGTCATCTCTACAACTGCCTTGTCTCCACACTCCTGGAAGGCATATTCATCGGCGTCTATCTCACTTTCTGTACACACAAGAGATGTAAGGTCTTCACAGTCATAAAATGCATATTCACCTGCTGAAAGTACCGTTTTCTCCATATTAATGCTGTCCAAGCCACAATACTGAAATGCCCGCTTAGCCAGTTCAACTGTACTGCCGTTCATCGCTAAGGCCGCTTCGTCGCCGCATTCCTGAAAAGCGTAATCATTAACTTCGATGTTGCTCTCAGAAAAACTTATATCTTTTAGGTCTTCACAGTCATAGAACGCATATTCATCTATTTTCATTTCACAGCTTTTGAACGTTACACTCAATAGCCCACCATATTGGAACGCCCTCTTACTGACTGTACCAAGACAGTTCGCGAAGGTGACATCTGCGTCATGGCCGCACTCCTGAAAAGCGTAGCCCCCTATCTCCAGGTCACTGTTTATAATCTGTATTGTCGTAAGTTCTTCACAATCGTAGAAAGCATATTCTCCTATCACCGGTGTGCCGCCAATGATATTCAGTGTTTCAAACTGGCCATACTGGAACGCCCGCTCATCCACTTCATATTCATAACCCGCCAATGTCACACTGTCCACATCCTCTAACTGTGCCAGTGCATGCTCCGCGATCAGAGTGACCGTGTCTCCGGCAGGACTTACCGTGGGAACAACGATATCTGTGTCCGTACAGGTCCCCAGCCCCACCAAGGTACATGTGCCGTCGCCATTGCTCTCAAACTCCATCCCCTCCGAGGGCGTGAGATCCAGCTCCAGTTCCTCTGCCGCTGCATTCGTCTCCCCGTCCGCAAAAACCGGTACTGCCAGCGCAAACAGGACCGCCAGCGCCACAAACAATGCCACTGTCTTTTTCATCGTTTCTCCTTCTCCTTTTTCTCTTGTTTTTCCGGCAGTACCGGCCCGGGGACAGGAGGACCTGTCCCGGGCTTTCCCGCCGAGATAAACAAAAGCGGTGCAGGGAACCTATTCCCTACACCACAAGAAGCCACACAGCCTCGCATTTCCCGCTCTTGTGTTTCCACAAAAAAGCGGATATAATACGAAACGGTGCAGTTATTCTGCTGTGTGGGAGAATCAGCCTCTCCTGCATAGGGGCGTGGGGTGTTGCGACCACCCCGCGCCCTGCCTTCATTCATCTCGTGCTTCTATTATATCGCGCACCTCCTTTCAGTGCAAGCAGTTTTTACACGGTCCGGCTGTTTACAGGCCGTGCTTTTGTGCTGTATCACTCTTGCAATCACCCCGGGCCGCTCCTATAATTGTATAGGATTTTGACGCGAATCGTTGCAAAGAGAGAGGCGGCGCGCATGTTTACGAAAAAAGAGATATGGGCGCTGCTTTGGCCGCTGGTAGTAGAGCAGGTCCTCACCGGGCTCATGGGCGTGGCGGACACCTTCATGGTCTCCAATGTCGGCGAGGCCGCCATTTCCGGGGTGGCGCTGGTGGACTCCCTGAATATGCTGGTGGTCTACTTCTTCTCCGCTCTGGCGGCCGGGGGCACCATCGTCTGCTCCCAATACATCGGCCAGGAGGACGGGATAAAGGCCAACCGTGCCTCCAACCAGGTCATGAGCGCTTCGCTGGTCCTGTCGGCGGTGTGCTGTCTTGTGCTGGCCACCCTGCGCCGGCCCATTCTGAGGCTCATCTTCGGACAGGTGGAGACCGCCGTCATGGATGCGGCGGACACATATCTTCTGGTGACGTCCCTGAGCTACCCCGTGCTGGCCCTCTATTCTGCCAGCGCGGCCCTGTTCCGGGCCACCGGGGACTCCCGGCGGCCCATGATCGTGGCCCTTGTCGCGGACATCCTCAACATCATCGGCAACGCCATATTGATCTTCGGTCTCGGCATGGGGGTGCTGGGGGCGGCCCTGGCCACGCTGGGCAGCCGCATCGTCAGCGCCGTCATCATGCTGGGTTTCCAGGCAAAGCCCGGCCAGGCCATCTCCTTGGGCGGTCCCCGGTCCTACCTGCCTGATTGGGCCATGCTCCGGCGCATCCTGCGGGTGGGGCTTCCCTCCGGCGTGGAAAACGGCATGTTCCAGTTCGGCAAGCTGGTAGTCCAATCCACCGTCTCCACCCTGGGCACCACCGCCATTGCCGCCCAGGCCATCATCTCCACCCTGGACATGTGCCAAGGTCTGCCCGGGCAGGCCATCGGCATCGGCCTTCTCACCGTGGCCGGCCAGTGCATGGGCCGTGGCCGGCCCGACGAGGCCAAACGGTATATCAAGCTGTTCACGCTCATTTCCCTGGGCGTCAACGTGGTCATCGGCCTGGCCGTGGCCGGCTCCTCGTTTTTCATCATCCGGTTCACCGCCCTCACCCCCCAGGGGCGGGACCTTGTCTGCCAGATCATCTGGTTCATCACCGTCATGCGCATCCTCTTCTGGCCGGCGGCCTTCACCACGCCCAACGGCCTGCGGGCGGCAGGAGATGTGGCCTACACCATGTGGATCGGCACAGCCAGCATGTGGGGCCTGCGGGTGGTGATGACCTGGTACCTGTGCCGGTATACGCCGGTGGGTCTCTGGGGCATCTGGATAGGCTGGTGTACAGACTGGGTCCTGCGGGCCGTCTGCTTCCAGCTCCGCCTCCGGGGGACCAGGTGGTATGCCCACGACGTGCTGCGATAGCCAGTCAGACGCCTGCACTTGATCGGGAAAGCTTCGGTCCGCCCAAAGCGAAACGCCTCCGTCCGATGGACGGAGGCGTTCAAATCATAAAAAAGTAATAGTGGCGTCTACCGCCGGTTCTGCTCGCCGATGTGGGCCAGGTCCCGTGCCGTCAGCTCCACCCAAGCGGGGCGGAAGCCGCATTTGAGGGCGTTGCGGACGCTCTTCAGATTGCACCAGGCGGCACAGTAAAATGGGATCTTCCCGCGCTCGAACGCCTCCAGCGCCAGCCGGCTGGTCAACGCCGAGGCCACGCCCCGGCGGCGATGCTCCGGCAGCACGTCTACCCCGATCTGCCACATGCTCTCACAGTCGGCGGACATCCCCGCCAGGCCGATGAGTCTATCCCCGTCATAGGCCCCCACAGCCAGCATATCCAGCTCCCGCCGCTTCTCGCACAGGGCGTTGGACCACGCCGGCAGATAGAGCCCGGCAAAGTCCGCCGGACCCAGCAGCCGCAGCGGATACGGGCACTCCATCAGCCGCAGGGCGGTCACATCCGGCAGAAAATATTCCGCGATATAACAGGCCGCCAACCCGAAGGGGGCCAGCGCCTCGTTCAGCACATAGAGATGGGGCGTCTCGAAGGCATGACTGGCGGGGTATGCGTTCACATACGCCCTCACCGCCTCCCGCACCCGTCCGCTGACCTGGGCCACCACATTGCTTCCGTAGGACACCAGCTCGCACTCTATGGGCCGGGGCAGATATGCCCGGGCCCGCGGGTCGCTGTTGGCGTCGGTGATCACGTTTTCCGGGCGCTGGAAATCCTCCGGGCGGCAGTTGCAGTCAATGGCCGACTGCTCCAGCGCCGCGCGCCATATCTCCTCGTTCGTCATGGCTTACCTCACCCCAGCAGGGGGTTTATTCCCCCAGGCGTTCTTCCGGTTGCTGCTGATACCTCACCTGCGGCTCCCCACCGTTTTTTGTCGACACGAACTGGTCAATTCCATTCTTTTGGAGAAAGACTTGGAAATAATCTCTGTCCCTGAACTGCCGGTAGCCAACAGAGTGCACCGGCAAATGCAATGCGGACATCCGGTCAGTAAATCCCACCTTCAGACCCCTCTCCTTGGCCATTGTGAAAAATGCGGTATGTTCCTGTAGCTTCAGTTCGTTGTCCCATCGATTCACATCCCGGATCGAGGCAGTCCTGGCCACGAAGAAATTCAAAACGATATCCTGCCTTTCAAACGAGGGAAACTGATTGGTCACATAATCAACATACAGCGTGGCTTTCTCCCGATCCCAACGGATCGTTCCGATATAGTTACGCTTCCAACATTTTCCCAGCAGAATACGTAAACAAACCCTCGGCCACCTGGACCATTTTACGACCGTTTCACACTGACGAATATACCCCCCCACGATGTCCATATCGTGTTCCTTGAGCGTCTGCAGTGCCTCGACTACATCTGATTTTCCATCCAGGATGAAATCGTCATCCAACAGGCAGAAATACTCTGTCTGTACCCGGTCCACCATGTAATTTCGGCCATAGGACAGTCCGCAGTCATAGGGCAGTTCATATACCGTGAGGTCCTTGCTGGGATAATGCTTGGAAAAATATTCCTTACAGGACTTTTCACTGTCGTCCGCGATTATGACCTTCGCATCCGGGTACTGACGGTACAGCGACCGGATAAGCCGCTTTACACAGCCCGGTCGTTCAAAGGTTTTCACCAGAAACGTTATTTCTGATACGTCTTTCTGCTTGCGTGCCATATTCCTCTCCTTCTCTGTCATAATGATCGTATCACATTACCTCACCCCAGCAGGGGTTTTTTCTTCATCTGGGCCCAGCGGCGGGGATACTGGGACGGGGTGGGCTTCACCTTTTCTATCACCACTGCCCCGTGGACCGTGTCCGTGCCGGGGACCTCATAGCGCCGGACCTCCCGGACCCGGCCCCCCAGGGCCCGGACGGCGAAATCAGCCTGGGACACCTCTTCCTCACAGTCCGGCTTTTTCATGGCCAAAAACAGGCCGCCCACCTTCGTCAGGGGCAGGCACAGCTCCGCCAGCAGATACAGCTCCGCCACCGCCCGGCCCGTCACGATATCGAACGTCTCCCGGAGGTCGGAGAGCTCCTCCGCCCGGCCCCAGAGGCACTGTACGTCCCCCATGCCCAGCCGGGCGCAGGCATCCCGCACGAAATCCATCTTCTTGCCCACGCTGTCGATGACCGTGAGACGCACATCGGGCCGCAGGATGCGGATGGGCACCCCGGGAAAGCCCCCGCCGGAGCCCACGTCCGCCACCGTCTTCCCGGCAAAGTCCGCCACGTTCAAAAGTGCCGCGCTGTCCAGAAAGTGCAGCCGGGCCGCTGCCGCCGGGTCCCGGATGGCCGTCAGGTTGGTGGTCTCGTTGGCCTTCATGAGCAGCGCGCCGTATGCCGCCATGGCCCCGACCTGTGCCGGCGTCGCGGCAATGCCCATGGCCCGCAGGCCCTCGGAAATGATCTTCTCCATACGCTCATCCTCAACAGCAGAAGAGGCGCGCCCGCGGCGCGCCTCATTTCTTTTCTTTTACGCCTTACCGGCAGTATACCATAGGCCGGTCCCGTCTTTCAAGCGACGGTGAAAAACTGCAGGTCGTCCACGGTGGTCACCTGCTCAAAGCCGGCGCCCAAGTCGTTCCTGGCCACATAATCGGCACCTTTCGCCAGATCGCAGCCCTCCAGAGCCAGCTTGGCCGCCAGCACGCAGCTCTCGTCCGGCTCCACATAGATCATGCCGTTGGACACCACGCTGAACTGGTTCTTCGCAAAGACCACCTCATAGATGTTGTTCTGGCCGGAGAAGCGCTCCTCGCCGATGCGGTTGACGCACACGCTGCCCACGGCCACCTTCGCCTCCAGGGATTCCTCCGCGGCCATGGCAAAGATCAGCCGGCTGAGCCAATACACATCCGCCTCGTTGTAATACTCGCCGCCGGACACCAGGGGCCTCACCTTCGTGTCCTGCATGGTCAGGGTCCACTGCACCCGGTCCCAGCAGGCCGTCAGGCCCATGCATTTGACCAGCTCTTCCACCGGCAGGGCCACAGCTCCGTCTATGATCTGGGGGCCGTTCTCCAAGTACATATACCGGTCGTTACAGGTGTAATAGGCCTGTCCCATCTGGGCCAGCAGCACGACGCCGTCCATGGCCATGGAGACCGCGCTGGCGTTATCGATGATCTGCGCGTCCAGCCCCAGGGCCTGGCAGAATGCCTTCACGCCCATATAGGGCTCGCCGTTGACCATGGCGCACTGCCCCACCTGCTCCCCATGCCAAAGCATGGGCAGGGTCATCCGGTTATCCGTGGCCTCCGGGGTAGGAGAGGTCTCGCCGTTCAGGACCACAAAGGTGGCCTCCGGCTGCTCCACAGCGGCTTCGCTCTCATACTGTGAATCATCTCTTGCAAATACCGACTGGCACATCACGCCGACTGCGAGGCAGCTTGCGCAGACGACTGCCAGGATCTTTGTCAGCCACCGGCCTTTCATTCAGACTGCCTCCCTTCCGCGTCATTACCAAAAATTGCAGGAACCAATGACCCAAAATTCATTTTTGGTAACTATATTATAGCGAAAAGAAAACAGCCAAAACAATTGGCATTGTGTCAAAAAGACGGCATTTCAAATTGGAACTTGTACCAAATGCACAAGAGATTGTGGAGAATTTCCGCAATTTCGCCGAAATTTAAGCAATATCTTGTGTTTTGGAATTGGAAATTACTGGAATTTATCCAAAAATTCGACAGATATTTCCAAAATAATGGCCGCCAGCAAATGGGCACGGGGCAAATTATGTGAACAAAAACGCAATTTTTCTTTCAGATTATGTTAACTGCTTCAGGGCCTGCGCCAGCTGGTCCGGGCAGGAAGTCTCCTTCATGCCGCAGCGGATGCCCTCCATGCGGGATATGGCCTCTTCCACGGGCATACCCTCCACCAGGCGGGAGATTCCCTGGAGATTTCCGTTACATCCCCCCACTACTTCCACACTCTTTACGATGCCGTCTTCCGCCTCCACGCGCATCAGGCGGGAGCACACACCTTTGGGCTGATAAGTGATCGTCATTTTTATGTTTTCTCCTTTTCGGATAAATTATTTTTCAAAGATCGGTATATTTTCCCCGCCGGAAACATATACTTCATTGATACAAACGTGTGCCGCGATGTCCTTCCGACATCCGAAAGGGGGCATTTGCTTGAAGTACAAGCTGTTTTCTGTCGTGCTGCTGTTGGTCTGTTTCGTGTTTTTGGGCGTTCTCACCGGCGTCATCCCCGTCCGGGCGCTGCCCACCGACACGGCGGCCGGTCTTTTCTCCGCGTTTACCACCGTCTCCGCACCGGAACCGTCTCCGACCGCCCTGCAGCTCCTTCTGCCCACCCCGAGGCAGGCGCCCGCAGCGACGCCGGAGCATTCCTCCATGCCATCGCCGGGACCGTCCAGCCAGCCGGCTGCCACCCCGACTGGCAAAGAGGGCACGCCGGAGCTGTCCCCGCTGCCTACATACGCGCCCGGACCGGCGGACGAGCCCGCGCCGTTGGACGAACCCGCGCTGACGGACGAGCCCGCACCAACGGATGAGCCCGCGCTGAGGGACGAACCCGCGCTGAGGGACGAACCCGCGCCAGTGGACGAACCTGCACCAGTGGACGAGCCTGCGCCGGCAGAGGACACCGCATCCGAGGCCGAGGCCCCTACCGGCAGCTACTGGGAGCCGGACGCGGCGGTGATATCCACCACCATCACCTGGAACGACCCTCTGCAGAACGACACCGGCTATTGGGTGGACGGAGCCTCGCTGCTGGAGCAGGAGCTGGACATCTCCCTGCCGGAGGAGGGGCCCCAGGTGCTCATCATCCACACCCACGGCACCGAGGCATATACGCCCGAGGGAGGGGATCAATATGAGGCCACCAGCGACTATCGGACCACCGACGCGGAACACAGCATCATCTGCGTGGGACAGGCCCTGGGAGAGGCCCTGCGCACCTACGGGCTGGACGTGCTGGTGGACACGGAACTGTATGACTGGCCCAACTACGACGGCGCGTACAGCCGCAGCGGCGAGGCCATCCAGGCCCATCTGGAGGCCGAGCCCAGCATCCAGGTGGTCATCGACCTGCACCGGGACGCCATCGGGGACGACGAGACGGTGTACAAGACGATCTCCGACCAACTCCAGCCGGAAGCCGCGCAGATCATGTTCGTGGTGGGCACGGATGAGAACCTGCCCCATGCCGATTGGCGGGAGAATCTGAACTTCGCCATGAGCCTGCAAAAGCTGATGGAGGAGGAATACCCCCACATCATGCGGCCCACGCTCCTGAGCACCAACCGGTACAATCAGCAGCTGACCCCGGCCAGCGTCCTTTTGGAGATCGGCACCGCCGGCAACACCCTCCAGGAGGCCGTCACCGCGGCGGAGCTGTTCGCCCGGACGGTGGGTCCCGCCCTGGCGGCGCGCATCGGCGCATAATCTGCCCCAAAAACGGGCATGCTGTTCTCAGCGGACCCCGCTACATAATACCACAAGGGGGCAGAAAATGAAAGTAGCAGATATCATGTCCGGCCATGTGATCACGGCCAACCAGAAGGACTCGGTGACGGCGGCTGCCCGGCTGATGAAACGGCACAACCTGGGGGCGCTGCCGGTGTGCGACGACGCAGGGCGCCTGCGGGGCCTGGTGACGGACCGGGACATCGTGACCCGGTGCCTGGCCATGGACTATGACCCGGAGGACACGCCGCTGCGGGAGATCATGACCCGGGGCGTTCTGACATGCAAGAGCACCGACGACGCGGAAAAGGCCGCCGCGGCCATGGGCCGGGAGCAGGTCCGACGCATCCCGGTGACGGAAAACGGGCGGCCGGTGGGGATGGTCTCCCTGGCGGACGTGGCCCGGCGGGAGCATCTCAGCATGGAGGCCGCCGCCGCGCTGGGCGGCATCTCCGCCAACATCCGAAGAGGATAACAGCAAAAAGCTGCCGGGACCGGCTGTCCCGACAGCTTATTTTATAAACCTCACCACATCGCCCGGCTCACAGCCAACGATATTACAGAGCTTTTCCAACGTGAGCAACGTGATGTTTCCGTTCTTCTTCAGAGAATCCAGGGTCTTATTATCAATACCGCCTTTCAAAAGCTGGTACTGCGACACGCCGCGCTGACGCATCGTCTCCCAAAGCGGACCGTAATCAATAATCGTGACCACCCCTGACATCCTCTGATGTCAAAATTATAGGGCGGTTTCTCAAAATACAGTATTGTGATTATATCCACAATAGTGTATAATGATCGAGCAGTTTGAGATGGTCCTATTACGCAAAGACATATGCGGTCATGGTACTGGCGGCATCCCCGGCACCGGGCGGCATCTCCGCCAACATCCGAAGAGGATAACAGCAAAAAGCTGCCGGGACCGACCGTCCCGACAGCTTATTTCATTTCTCCGCCTGCTTGTCCCAGTCGATGACGAACAGTTCGTTTGGGGTACACTCCAAAAGCTGGCATAAAGTTTCGATGCGTTCCAGCTTGATAGACCCGGTCTGGTTGTTGACCATCCGGCTGAAGTTCTGATAGCTCATTCCAAGCTGCTTGTAAAGCCAATATTTTGTTTTTCCCTTCTTTTCCAGCAGCGCCAACACATTCAGCCTGACCATCATAGACCCCTCTACTATCTGATGCAGTAATTAGATAATAGGGGCCGCACAAAGACAGAGTATAGACTTTTGCATTAGATAATGCTATAATCTATTTTGGAGGTGATCTTATGCCGGACTATGCAAAGATGTACGCGGTCATGGTGCTGGCGGCGTCCTCGGCGCTGGACGCCCTGCCGGACACAGCGGAGAATGCCGGGGCCCGGAACATCCTGCAAACGGCCTTGTACGCCGCGGAGGAGATGTACATAGCCGGAGAGGAAAAAGATAATTGAACGGCCGCCCTTCCGGGCGGCCTCTTTGTTCCGGGGCCCCCAAAGGGCTCGCCAAAAACGGGCCCCCACGGGAACGTTGTTTCCGTGGGGAGAGGAAAAACAAACGGAGTATTCTAGCTTTGGCGCTACGCGCCAAAGAGAGACCTACGAAGTTTGTTTTGACGAGGGGAGAAGGAGAAACGCCCCTGACCGACGAACGGGGACCGGCTTGCCGGTCCCCGTCGTCTTCAGGAGCGTTTCGACGCTACTGTCCGCTGTCATAGAATATCTTCTCGTCCGGCATGACCAGACCCAGCTTATCCCTTGCGATGTCCTCAATGGTCGCCTGGTCGTTTTGATGCTCGATGGCGTACGACAGGGCGGCGTTTTCTTCCTGTATCTGTTCTACCTGCTGGCGGAGCTCCGCCTCCGTCTCGTTGGCCTCCGCCACTTTTGTCCGCATATTCATCAGGGCGATACATGCGTAAGCGATCACGGCCACGATCACCAGCAGGGTGAGCCAATTCGCCCGGCGCAGTCTTTTCACGGCGTCTCGCTCCTTTCTGTTTCTGGGCAGTTTGTTTCCAATGTGTAACAATTATTGTAAACCATTTTCGTCCATTTGAAAAGAGCTTTTTTGCGAATTTTTGCACAAAATCCCCGCCTTTTCGGACAGGTTCCGCCAAAGCGCCCAGTCCCCGGAGGACCAGGCCCCACCCCTTCGTCCACAGCGGGCGGGTCACCGGGGAGACGGCGCCGCCCCACAGCAGCAGCCCCGCCAGGGCCATCAGGACCATATACAGCCGCACCCGGCCCTCCAGACTGGCCATGCCGCCCAGGAAGAGACCCCCCACGGCACAGAAGCTAAACAGCCCGTCCGCCGCCCAGGCGGGCAGGCATTTCCGATCCCGGGCCCCGCCCAGCAGATCGTACACGAAGCCCAGCCCCGTGCCCAGCAGCAAAAACCAGCCCGCCTCCCGCAGCTGTATCAGCGCCGGGAGCTCCATTATTTCAGCAGCCGGGACCAGAATCCGCCCCGGCCCGCCGTCTCCTCATATTCCAGACCCGTCACCTGGCCGGAGATGGTCAGCTCACCGCTGGTCTTCTCCAGCTTATCCACCTTCAGACCCACGCCCCGGACCAGCAGCAGGCCCTGGACCGTGCGCACGGCCACCTGGCTGTCGTCAAAGCTCTCCACTTCCTCCACCCCGTTCATCCACAGGTCCCGGCGGCCCTCCATCGTCAGCCGGTGCTGCGGCGCGGGCCCGGTCTTGTTCTCTCCGTAGGCCATCATAAAAACCCTCCCACATTCTTTGTTACAAGAATATGGGAGGGCTGTTTCAATTATGCCTCCGGTGGGGTCTCCGGGTCCTGGGGCGGCGGCTCTTTCGCGATCTGCTCTATCAGCACCTGGATCAGCTTATCCACCTGGATGGGCTTGGCCACATGGTCGTTCATGCCGGCCTCCAGCGCCAAGCGCCTGTCCTCGTCGAAGGCGTTGGCGGTCATAGCCACGATTGGGACGCCGGCCAAAGCCGGGTCGGGCAGGGCCCGGATGGCCCGGGCGGTGTCGTAGCCGTTCATGACGGGCATCTGGATATCCATGAGCACCAGGGAGTAGTACCCCGGCGCGGCCACGGACATCTTCTCCACCGCCACGGTGCCGTCCTCCGCCGTCTCCACGGCAAAGCCGCTCTCCTCCAGCAGCTCCTGGGCTATCTCCCGGTTGAGCTCGTTGTCCTCCACCAGCAGGATGCGCTTGCCTTTCAGCTCCTCCACCGGGTCCGGCAGCACCTTCGCCTGCAGAGGCGCGTCCACCTTCCCCAGGGCGGACACCAGCACGTCCCGCAGCTCGGAGATGAAGATGGGCTTGTTGCAGAAGGCGGTGACGCCCGCCTTGATGGCCTCGTCCTCGAAGGCCGTCCAGTCATAGGCCGTCAGGATGATGATGGGCACATGCTCGCCCACGATGGCCCGCACCTGGCGCACCACCTCCAGACCGCTCAGGTCCGGCAGGGCCCAGTCGATGATATAGGTGTAAAACTCGTCCCCCATCTCCACGGCCTGTTTGGCCCGGAGGACCGCCTCTTTGCCGTGCATGGTCCACTCGGCCCGCATGCCGATCTGGGTGAGCATTTTCGTCACGCTGTCGCAGGTGGAGAAGCTGTCATCCACCACCAGGCCCCGGACGCCGGTGAGCTCATGGATGCGCTGGACCTCTTTCGGCCCGGACTGGAGGCGGAACTGGAGGTTGATGACGAATTCGGTGCCCTTGTCCTTTTCCGTGTACACCTCGATGGTGCCGCCCATGGTGGAGACGATGCTCTTGGTGATGGCCATGCCCAGGCCGGTGCCCTGGATGCCGCTGACCGTGCTGGTCCGCTCCCGCTCAAAGGGCTCGAAGATGCGCTCGGCAAACTCCGGGCTCATGCCGATGCCCGTGTCCTTGACCCGGATCTCATAGGCCCCGTAGCCGCTGGGGGCGCCGGGCTTTTGGGAGATCATCATGGACACGGAGCCCCCGGCAGGGGTGAATTTGATGGCGTTGGACAGCAGGTTCAAAAGCACCTGATTCACGTGCAGCTTGTCGCAGTAGATGTCCTCGTCGGTCACATCCATGGTGTCCATGAAGAAATTCAGCTGCTTGGCCTGCATCTGGGTCTGGATGATGTTGCGCATATCCCGGAAGATGTCGGAGATGGAGCAGGGTTTCTCCTCGATGTTGAGCTTTCCGCTCTCGATGCGGCTCATGTCCAGGATGTCGTTGATGAGGCTGAGCAGGTGATTGCTGGAGGAGAGGATCTTCGCCAGATACTCCTGTACCCGGGACTTGTTGTCCAGATTGGTCTCCGCCAGGGTGGTAAAGCCGATGATGGCGTTCATGGGCGTGCGGATGTCGTGGCTCATGTTGCTGAGGAAGGTGGTCTTGGCCCGCTCGGCGGCCTCGGCCTTTTTGAGCTTCTCCTCCAGCACGGCCCGCTCTACGGCGTGGGTCATCTCCTGACTGGCCTTGCGGCGGATGATGGCGTAGTACACCGCCACGGTCACCATCATCAGCACGCCGGTCACCAGACCGATCCGCCGCACGGCGAACATGCTGTCGAATGCCTCTCTCTCCGGCACGGAGACCGCGATGGCCCACTGGTTGATGCCGGCAGGGCCGTAGTACATGTACTCCCAGCCGTCGGTGCTGTCCGTGCGGAACACCACATAACCGGTGTTCAGGGCCAGGATGTCTTTCATGTACTCATCCCAGGTCTGCTCGCCCTTTGTCCTCCGGCTGGAGTCATTCTCCATGGTGTACTCACCCACGTTGCCCAGGCCGTCATGCCAGGTGTCCAGGATAAAATCGCCGTTTCTGGTGTCGATGATATAGACGCTGGCGCTGGCATTGTAGATGTTGTTGATGTTCAGCACGGAGGGCAGCTCCTCCAGCTGGGTGATGCCGTACACCAGGGCCACCGTTTTGCCGTCCTGCACGACAGGCACATAGTGCCGCAGGATATAGGTGTCGCCGCCCATGCTCTTCTCCCGGTTGGTCACATGCTCTCCCAGGGGCGCCTCCCGGGCGAAGGAGATGTTATCGATATTGGAAACGTCAGTGATCTGGCCGCTCGGCGTCAGGACCCGCTCGTCCGGCAGCAGGACGCGGATGTTCATGGTGTCAAAAAGGGGCTCAATATTCTTGATCGTCTCCAGCAGACTGTCCACATCCAGCTCGTCTCTGCCGCCGATGAAGTTGGTGGCGGCCAGGATATCGGCTGTGGCGTTGAGGATACTGCTGTCCCGCTCCAGCTTGGAGGTGACCTCATCCATGACGGTCATCACAGCCTCCTCCATCCGGCTCAGGGACCGCCTCCGGAGGTTCCGGCTGATCTGGATGTAAGCAGAGAGAAACAGCGCGATGATCACGATGATGACCACCACCGTGTCGATCACGTTCCCCTGTCGGCGAAAGAACTTTTTCATGGCTTCTCCCCCTTCCTTCCGTGCGTGGATGTACCAGACACGTCAGTATTTACAGCCCGGCCGACTCCTTGAAAGCGCGGATGGCGCTCACCGTCTGTTCATAGTCGGCCTTCACCTGGCCCAGGAGCCCTGCCGCCGCGGAGCCGTCGCCGCCCCGGAGGGCCTCGGTCAGCTCGTGGCTGGACTGGCCCAGCTTGGCAAAGCCCAGATTCTGGCACACGCCCTTGATGGTGTGGCTGGCCCGGAAGGCGTCCTCCAGATTGCCGCTGTCCATGCTGGCGCACAGCAGGTCGTAGCTGCCGTCGTCCAGGAATTTCAGCATGAACTTCTGGATGAGACGCTCGCTGCGAAGCCGTCCCAGCACGTCGTCGTAGTTGGCCTCCATGGCCTGATAGCACTCCTGCAATGTCATGGTTCAAGTCCTCCGTTCGTCATTCATCAATGTCGGAAATGGCCGACAGCATATCCTTCATGGAACTGTCATAGAAGCAGTACCGCCCACGGCCTGCCCTCTTGGCGGCATACAGCGCCGCGTCCGCCGCCCGGAACAGCTGTTCATAGTCCTCGCCCACGGCCTCCGCCGTGGCGATGCCCATGGTGACGGAGATCCTGTAGTCCCCGTAGTAGCCGCACAGGCTGCTGAAGATCCGGTCCACGGTCCTCTCCAGGTCCGTGTTGTATTCCAAAAACAGCAAAAACTCGTCCCCGCCGGCCCGGCTGGCGATGTCGGAACTGCGCACGCTGTGCACGAGCCTCTCCGCCACCACCTTCAGCACCTGGTCCCCGAACTGGTGGCCGTACTGGTCGTTGGCCGACTTGAAGTAGTCCAGGTCGAAGATGCACATGGCAAAGTGGCTCTCCGGCCGCTCCTGCATCCGGGTCTTGATGCGGTCGGTGGCGGTGGCCCGGTTGAGCAGGCCCGTCATGGCGTCCCGGGTGGCCTTCTTCTCCAGGTCGGCCAGCTTCTCATGGGTGTCGTGGATGTCGATGGCCTTCCCCAGCGCGCCCTCGAACTTGGGCGGCAGGTCCGTGGTCCAGATGGTCCGCAGGACGATCTGGTGCCAGCGCAGCTCTCCCTTGCAGTTCATCAGGCAGTCGTAGCTCACATTGGGGGCGTCAGGCGTAGTCTGGCGCATCTCCTCCGCCATCAGGCCCCAGCCATCCTCGCCCAGGACCGCCCGGAGCTTCTCGTCGCTGGCCGGGTCCATGATGATCTCGTCCAGCCCCAGGGCGTTGGCGCCCCAGGCCGTCATGTTGAGCATAGGCGGCGCGATGGAGTATTCAAACTGAATCTCCTTGGTCATGGCGGAGAAGAAGCTGTGCTTCATCCGCTCGTAGTCCAGCAGCCGCAGCGTCCGGTCAGAGGCGCTGGCGGAGACGGGACGGACGGAGTCCATCACGATGTTCTGGCTCTCCCGGGTCACGCTCTTCTCGCTGCCGCCGGCCAGCTCCTCCCGGATGCTCTCGGCGTTCTCGGTCAGGCACTCCAGCAACAGCGGATTGAAGGCCCCGCACTGGCCGTCCAGGATCATCTCAATGGCCCGCTCATGAGGGATGGGCGCTTTGTAGACCCGGGGGCTGGTGAGCGCGTCATACACGTCCGCCAGCGCCACCACCTGGGCGGCGATGGGGATCGCGTCGCCCTTCAGGCCGTCGGGATAGCCCCGGCCGTCATACCGCTCATGGTGCCAGCGGCAGATCTCATAGGCGGACCGGACCAGCGGGTCGTTCCGATGCTCCGCCAGGGCGTCCAGCATCTCCGCGCCCTTCATGGCGTGGGTCTTCATGACGGTGAACTCCTCCTCCGTCAGCTTGCCCGGCTTATTGAGGATGGCCTCGTCGATGACGATCTTCCCGATGTCATGCAGGGCCGAGCCGATGCTGATGCGGGATATCTCGTCGCCGGACAGGCCGTACCGGTCGGTCTTCTGCATCAGCGCCCGCAGGAGGAAGTCCGTGAGCGTGCGCACATGCAGGATGTGCTGGCCGCTCTCCCCGTTCCGGAACTCCACGATGTGGCTGAGGATCTCGATCATCAGGCTGCTGTGCCGTTCCGTCTCGTAGATCTGCTCCTCCACCATGGCGGCGAGCCGCTTCTGCTTGGCGTACAGGAGCAGCGTGTTCATCACCCGCTTGCGGACGATCAGGGAGTCAAAGGGACGGGCGATAAAGTCGCTGACCCCCAGGTCATAGGCCCGGGCCACCTGCTGGGAGCCGCTCTCGGCGGAGATCATGATGACGGGCACGTCGTTGATCCAGTTGTTCTGGTTCATGGCCGCCAGGACCCCGAATCCGTCCAGGTTGGGCATCACGATATCCAGCAGCACCAGCGTGATGTCCGCGCCGTGCTCCCGCAGGGCCGCAATGCCCTCCTCTCCGTCCTCCGCCTCCAGGATCTCGTACTCCCCTTCCAGCATATCCGCCAGAATAGAGCGGTTCATCTCCGAGTCGTCAACGATCAGAATCTTTCCCTTTTCCATAGCTCACTCCGTTGCCGCCTCTTGGCGGCGCTTATGATTTGTTCCGGGCCGCGGCGCCTTCACAGCCACTGCCGCAGCACGTCCATCAGCTTGTTGACCTCCACGGGCTTTGCCACATGGCCGTCCATCCCGGCCTCCCGGGCCTGGAGGATATCGTCGGCAAAGGCGTTGGCGGTCATGGCGATGATGGGCAGGGTCTTTACATCCTCCCGGTCCAGGGCGCGGATGCTCCGGGCCGCCTCATAGCCGTTCATGACGGGCATCTGGATGTCCATGAAGATGAGGTCATAGTGGCCGGGTTCGCTCTGCCGGACCTTCTCCACCGCCTGGGCGCCGTCTTCGGCCTGTTCCACCTCCACGCCGATGAAGGAGAGCAGCTCCTCCGCGATCTCCCGGTTGAGCTGGTTGTCCTCCACCAGGAGCACCCTTCTGCCGGCATAGCGGTCCTCCTCCGTCTCAGCCGGGGCCAGCTTCTTCTCTGTCCAGTCCGTGCCCAGCACGGATTTGAGGGCATAGACCAGCCGGGAGCGGAACAGGGGCTTTTCGATGAAGGCCGCGATGCCAGCCTCCTGGGCCTCCGCCTCCACATCCGACCAGTCGTAGGCGGACAGGATGATGATGGGCACATGGTCCCCCACACGCTCCCGGATCTCCCGGGCCGTCTCCACGCCGTCCTTTCCCGGCATTTTCCAGTCCAGGATCACCGCCGCGAAATCGCTGCCGGCCTGATAGGCCTCCAGCGTGCGCGCCACGGCCTCTTCCCCGCTCATAACATATTCGGAGAGCATGCCGATGCTGTCCAGTATCTCGCAGGTGGCCACGCAGGAGTCCCTGTCGTCATCGGCCACCAGCACATGCAGGTCCGCCAGATCCTGCACATCCTCCGCCTCCATCACGTCCTGGAGCTTGAGGTGTATCTGGACGGTGAACGTGCTGCCCACGCCCACCTGGCTGGCCACCTGGATGCTGCCGTCCATCATCTGGACGATGTTGCGGGTGATGCTCATGCCCAGGCCCGTGCCCTCGATGTTCCGGCTCACGGAATTCCGGGACCGGCTGAAGGGCTCGAAAATGGTCTTGATATACTCCTCGTCCATGCCGATGCCCGTGTCCTCACAGACGAACTCATAGCAGGCCATGCCGTGGATGACGGACTCGCACTCCCGGATGGAGAAGGTGATCGTCCCCTCCTCGGGGGTGAATTTCACCGCGTTGCCCAGGATGTTCACGAACACCTGCTGCAGCCGCAGGATATCGCCCACCACGTCCTCATGCTCAATGGCGGAGATATGGACCTTCAGCTCCTGCCGCTTGGCGGACGCCTGGGTCTTGATGATGGTCACCACGCTCTCCACCATGTCCGCTATGCTGAACGGCTCTTCGTTCAGGGTGACCTTGCCGCTCTCGATCTTCGACATATCCAGCACGTCGTTGATGAGGGCCAGCAGGTGCCGGCTGGAAATGGTGATCTTGCTCAGGCAGTCGGTGAGCCTCTCCCTGTCGTCCAGATGCATGGCCGCCACGGCGGTCATGCCCATGATGGCGTTCATGGGGGTGCGGATATCGTGGCTCATCCGGGCCAGGAAATCGCTCTTGGCCCGGTTGGCGGCCTCCGCCGCGGCGGAGGCGTCCTGCAGGGCCATGCGGATCTCCATCTCCCGCTCCCGCAGGGCGGTCATATCCTGGATGGCGTACAGCACCTTCACCGGCACTCCATCCTTCCTCTCCCGGCACAGGATGGAGATGCTCTCCCAGCGGATGCCGTCCATGTCGATCTGGTAGGAGTATTGCAGGTAGGGCACGTCCTCCGTCAGATTCTTCTGGACATATTCCTTCGTGATGAGGTCGCTGATCTTATCGCTGCCCTCGGCGGCGTCGTTCACATATTTCCCGGCGAGATACCGGACCAGGTCGCTGTAACGGCCCCTTTCCGGGGCGGTGACCATACTGTCCTTCAGATACTCGTATGTATCGCTCTCAAAGTCCACCAGCGCGAAGCGGGTGAACAGCAGGGGCACCGCCTCCACGATGTTGCTCATCTCCTGTTTTTCCGACACCAGCTGCCGCTTCTGCCGCCGGTTTTTCAGGATCAGATACCCCACGTATACCAGAAACGCGGCGGCCAGCTCCACCTCCAGTCGGATGCCGGAGGAGTCCGCCTGGCTGATCATGCGCCGGTTCAGAGAGGAGGGGAAATACTGCACCAGCATCCACTCCCCGTCGGCCAGCGCCATGGCATAGGCGCTGCCGGTGCCGCCGCTTCTGCCGGCGTAGTTGAAGCTGGCATTGTCGACGGTGTTGGTGTCGTCCAGCGCCTCTCGCAGATTCTGCAGATCCTGGGCCGTCAGACGGTTGTTCTTCTCCAGCGCTTCCAGCAGGTTCTCCGCGCCGCTGCTGTTGTCGCCCACGGAGAAGATGATGCGCCCGCTCCGGTCCAGCAGGTAGGAGTAGGCCCGGGTGCCAAAGTAGTCCGAGGAGAGGATGTCGTGCACCGTCTCGCCCCGCAGGATACAGCTGAGCACGCCGATGATCTCACCCTCACGGTAAAACGGCGCGTAGAAGATGAGCAGCGTCTCATTGGTGATGCGCGAGTTGTACACTACGCATTTGCCGCTATTGCCTGCCATGCCGTCCAGAAAATATTCCCGGTCCGACAGGTCCGCCGTCCGGCCGTCCGCCGCCAGATCAGTCCCGTCGGCGGAGATGAACTCCACATAGTCGAAGCTGGACCGGTTCACCATGTCCTGGAGCACTTCCGTGTCCACCGTCGGCGAGGTCATCAGCTCGCCGTAGAGATATGCCATCTGATTGACGCTGCTCAGGGACATGTCGATCAGCTCGTCCAGCCGCTCCGCCTTCTGCTCCGTGGCGGCCTTGATAAAGCTCTCGTTCTGCTCCATGACCCGCCGGTCGTTGGCCCGCGTAAAGGTAAAAAACGAGAGAAGAATGAATATCAGCAGCGCGCCGATGACGACGACGTCTATGAGTATCGCATCACTGTTCTGTTTTCCCTGTTTCCTTGTCGTTTTCATGGTCCCCCTTATTACCGCCGGGCCCCGTCCGTTCCCGTCACGGGCGGCCCGCTGAACGCTGCCTGGCGGTCATCCGCCGCAGACAGATTTTATCATGATCCAGTTTACATTTTAACATGACCCCCGCGAGGATGCAACAGAAAACCCCGTCCGATCCGGAAAACTCTTCCAGATTCGGACGGGGTCATCGGATCCGGGCATGCCGGCTCACGACGCCGCGATCTTTTTCAGCAGCTCTTCCACATCCACCGGCTTGGGGATAAAGTCGTCCATCCCGCTGGCCAGGGCCTTCTTCCGGTCCTCCGCAAAGGAGTTGGCAGTGCAGGCGAAGATCTTCACCGTCTTCGCATCCTCCCGGTCCATGGCGCGGATGGCGGCGGCGGCCTGGAACCCATCCAGCTCCGGCATCAGCAGGTCCATAAGAATGACGCTGAAGGTCCCCGGGGCGAACCGCTGGAAAATGTCCAGCGCCTCCCGGCCATTGTGGGCCAGGACCGCCTCGAAGCCCGCGCCGGTGAGAAGCTCCATCATGATCTCGCCGTTGAGCTCGTTGTCCTCGGCCACCAGGACCCGGGGCTTCTCCTTCTCGGGGAAGGACGTCTGTTCCTCCTCCCGGGCCTTTTCCGCCGGCAGGCCGGTGAAGGTGAACACGAAGGTGCTGCCCTCGCCCTTCTTGCTGGTGAAGGTCACGTCGCCGCCCATGAGGCGGGCCAGGCTCTGGCTGATGGGAAGGCCCAGGCCCGTGCCCCGGTTGCCCTTGGATACCGTGTCCAGCTCCTGGGCAAAGGAGTAAAACACCCGCTTCTGGAATTCCTCGCTCATGCCCCGACCGGTATCGGCCACCTCCGCCCGGGTGAGCACCGCCCCCGACGAGAGCATGCTCTGTTCCACCCGGAGCGTGACGTGCCCGCCCTCCGGTGTGAACTTCCGGGCATTGTCCAGCAGATTGACGATCACCTGCTGGATGCGGACCTCATCCCCCAGCACACAGGGGAAGTCCAGGGTTGTCTCCACCTGGAAGTCCAGCTTCTTTTCCGTCATGCCGCCCCGCATGAGGGAGTCCACCGTGGAGATCAGCAGCTCCAGGTCCACCGGCCGGTGGACCAGCTCCATCTTCTTATCCTGGAGCTTGGACATGTCCAGGATGTCGTTGACCAGGCTCAGCAGATACTTCGCCGTGGTGGAGGACTGGCGCAGATACCCCTCCAGCCGCTTCGGGTCATCCACCTTCTGGGCCATGAGGTAGTTGAGTCCGATCAGGCCGTTGAGGGGCGTGCGGATCTCATGGCTCATGGTGGACAGGAACTCCCCCTTGGCCTTGGCCTCCGCGTGCTCCTGCACGGCCCGCATCCGCTGGCGGGTGAGCAGGAACGCCAGCACCACGATCACCAGGGCCGAGGCGCCCAGCGCCCAGGCAGCGTAGCGGTAGCGGTACATGAAGTCGTCCAGGGTGAAGCTGTACTGGTTGTCCATGATGCCCTGGATGGTGCAGCTGCCCACCTCGTCCTCGCTCATGGCGGCGATGGCCTTATCCAGGATGTCGATGAGGACCCGGCCGTCTTCCTCCGGCACGCCCTCTCCTCCGCCGAACGCCACCACGGCGGAAAAGCACAGCTCGTCGTCCATCCCCAGCACGGGGATGACCTTCATCTCCTCATAGACGGGCTTGCTCATCCAGTACTCCGCCACATACTGGTTCTGGATCAGCAGGTCCGCCTCGCCGCTGTTCACCGCGTCAAAGCAGGCGGAGATGGATTCGTAGTCCACCAGTTCAAAGTTCGGACATGCATTCCCCAGCACCTTGCGGATGGTCTGGGAGCCGGTGGAAATGGCCACCTTCAAATGGGCGTTGTAGTCGAACTCCAGGTCGCTGCGGGCCACCACCACCTTCCGGCTGGTCAGATAAGGCTCGCTGATCAGGATGCCGTTGGCCCGCTTGTTCTCCTCGTTGTACTCCACGCTGGTGACCAGGGCAAAGCGCTCCCCCAGCAGGTAATCGTAGGTGACCTCCCCGGTGGGCAGCGGCACGTATGTAAACTCCAGTCCGCTGATCTGGGCCAGCCGGTCGAAGATGTACCGGGAGATGCCGGTCAGCTCCCCGTCCCCGCCCTGAAAGGAGACGGGCACCCGGTCCTGTACATAGCCCACCTTCAGCGGCCCTGCGTTGGCCACAAAGGCCCTCTCCTCTTCCGTCAGGCCCAGGTCCGGCGTCCCGTCGGCATAGGCCGCGCCGCAGGTCAGCACAGCGCCGAGCAGTATCACGGCAGCGATCGCCAGCGTCAAAAGACGCTTGAACAGGTCTCGTATCACAGGCGTTCCCTCCGTTTGGCAGCATTTGGGCAGATCCGATATAAATCAACTCCCGTCGATTTTAGAACAAATTCATTCTATTGTAAAGTGCGAAGTTGATTTTTTACACGAATCACGCAAAAACCGGCATGAAAAAGCGCCCGGGCCCAAACGAGGCCCGGACGCCCACAGTATCTCTTTGTCAGCAGAGCTTGGCCCCGGCGGGGATGGCGTCGTCCACCATGAGAAGGTTGAGCTTTTCCTCGCCCTTCTCCCTATGGACGGCGGAGATGAGCATGCCGTTGGAGGCCAGGCCCATCATCTTCCTGGGAGGCAGGTTCACGATGGCCACCAGGGTCTTGCCGATGAGCTGCTCCGGCTCATACCACTTGGCGATGCCGGACAGGATCTGCCGGTCTGTGCCGGTGCCGTCGTCCAGGGTGAAGCACAGGAGCTTTTCGCTCTTTTTCACATGGGTGCAGTCCTTCACCTTCACCGCCCGGAAATCGCTCTTGCAGAAGGTGTCGAAGTCCACATACTCCTCCGCCTGGGGCTCCAGCTCGATGGCCGGGACCGGCGGGGCCTGGAGCTTCTGGAGCTCCGCCAGCTCCTTTTCCATGTCGATGCGGGGGAACAGGTTCTCGCCCTTCCGGGGGGACGCCGTCTCCGGCAGAGCGCCCCACACCGCGGCGCTGTCCCAGGTCCAGACGGACTCGTCCGCACCGATCTGGGCGAAGAGCTTTTCCATGCTCTCCGGCATGAAGGGGGTCAGCAGGATGCCGCTGATGCGGGTGGTCTCCAGCAGGTTATACAGCACATGGGCCAGCCGGGGGCCGTTTTTGTCCATGTCCTTGGCCAGGGCCCAGGGGGCGTTCTCGTCGATATACTTGTTGGCCCGCTGGATGACCCGAAAGACCTCCTCCAGGGCGTTTTGGAACTGGAATTTCTCCATCTGCTCCTCGTACCTGCCCCGGAGACCGGCCGCCAGCTCCTTCAGCTCGGTGTCAAAGCTCTCCGGCGCCGCCCAGGTCCCGCAGCCGGCAGGCAGGGACGCGCCGAAATACTTGTTCACCATGGCGGTGGTCCGGCTGACCAGGTTGCCCAGGTCGTTGGCCAGGTCCACGTTGATGGTGCTGATGAGTGCCTCGTTGGAGAAGTTGCCGTCGGAGCCGAAGGGGAAGGTCCGCAGCAGGAAGAACCGCAGGGCGTCCACCCCGTAGCGCTCCGCCAGCAGATACGGGTCCACCACGTTGCCCACGCTCTTGCTCATCTTGCCGCCGTCCAGCAGCAGCCAGCCGTGGCCGTAGACCTTTTTGGGCAGGGGCAGGCCCATGCTCATGAGCATGGCGGGCCAGATGATGGAGTGAAACCGTACGATCTCCTTGCCCACGAAGTGTACGTCCGCGGGCCAGAACTTGTCATAGTCGTCATAGGCGTCGTTGGCATAGCCCAGAGCGGTGATGTAGTTGGACAGCGCGTCGATCCACACATACACCACATGGCCCGGGTCAAAGTCCACGGGAATGCCCCAGGTGAAGCTGGTGCGGGAAACGCACAGGTCCTCCAGTCCGGGTTTGATGAAGTTGTTCACCATCTCGTTGACCCGGCTGCGGGGCTCCAGAAAGTCGGTGTTCTCCAACAGGTCCCGGACCCGGTCGGCGTACTTCGACAGGCGGAAGAAATATGCCTCCTCCTCCGCGTCTGCCACCTCCCGGCCGCACTCGGGACATTTGCCGTCCTTGAGCTGGCTCTCGGTCCAGAAGCTCTCGCAGGGCTTGCAGTATTTGCCCACATACTTGCCCTTGTAGATGTCCCCGTTGTCATACATCTTCCGGAAGATGCGCTGGATGGCGGTGACATGGTAGCTGTCGGTGGTGCGGATGAACCGGTCGTTGGAGATGTTCATGAGCTTCCAAAGGTCCAGTACGCCCCGCTCCCCGGTGACGATCTTATCCACGAACTGCTGGGGTGTGACGCCCGCCTCCCGGGCCTTGTCCTCGATCTTCTGGCCGTGCTCGTCGGTGCCGGTGAGGAACATGACCTCATAGCCGGAAAGGCGCTTGTACCGGGCCATGGCGTCCGTGGCCACGGTGCAGTAGGCATGGCCAATGTGCAGCTTGTCGGACGGGTAATAGATGGGGGTGGTGATGTAGAAAGTCCCTTTGCTCATGTGTCTTCCTCCAAATTGAATCTGCTCGGTGAGATCGGGTCCCACCGGCACAGGCCGGGGCGTTTACGCCGCGGCGTCCGCCTCCGGTGCGGGCTCCGGGTCCGGCTCCGGGATGGGTTCCGGGTCCGGCTCCGTGATCTCCGGCTCCGGGTCCGGGGCCGGGTCCGGTGCCGCCGGCGGCGCCTGGGTCTCCGTCTGGGTCTGGTTCTCCGGCTGCGTCTGGGTCTGGGTCTGCTGCGCCTGCTGCTGGGCCTGCTTCTTGGCCGCTATGGCGCTCTCCTTGTCATAGGAGCTGTAGGCCTCCTTGGTGGAGCTGATGAGGTTGCCGTTCTTGTCGTAGACGTGCCGGTAGGTCTGGGCGTAATAGTGTGCGGCGTCCTCCCAGGTGTCGTTGGTGATCTCCACATAGCTGCCGTCCACATCCGTACCCAGGATGCGGATGGTCAGATAGCCGCCGGACACATAGGCCTCGATCTTGATCGGGTATGCCCGGGAGTTGACGAACTTGAACTCCGGGAACCCCCAGCTCACCGTGGCATCCATGCCCCGGGGCAGGTAGCCCACCACGAACTGGTGGCAGTAGCGGGTGGTGATGCGCAGATTGGCCTTCATGGCGCAGTAATACAGCGTGGAGCTGCCCTGGCAGATACCGCCGCCGATGCTCATCACGTGCTCGCCGCCGGCAAAGGCCCCGGCGGACTGATAGCCCTTGGCAGCCGTCCGCTGGCCCAGGCAGGCATTATAGCTGAATTCCTCCCCCGGCTGCAGGATGACGCCGTTCATGGCCTTGGCCGCCAGGGTGATGTTGTTGATACGGGCGGAGGTGGAGCCGGAAAGAGAGGTGCTCTTTTCCGCCAGCACGTCCGCGAAGAGCTGGCCCTTCAGGTCCTCGGCGGTGATCTCCGGGTCCTCCCGGATGAGGGGGATGGTCACGGTCTCGCCGGAGGCAGCCTGCTCCCAGGCAATGCGGGCAGCGTCCATGTCGAAGCGCACGCCCTGCACGGCCTCGATGACGCCGCCGGTGCTCTGGTCATAGGAGGCGTCCACGGGCTCCACATAAACTTCATTATACAACGTTTGGAGCATGGCGTCCACATCTACCGCGGTACTTTCGCCCTCCTGGGGCTCCGTCTCCGGCACCTGGTAGTCGATGGGGGCGTAATCCTCCTGTTCAAACGCCCGCCGGACCTGCTCGCTCAGGGCCGCCACGTCCACATGGGCCGTGCCCGCGTTTTTCACGACGGTGATCTGCTCCTCGCTGATCTGGGCGTGGGTGGTGCTCAACTTCTGGTCCACCGCCGCCGCCACCGGGGCGATCTTATCCGCGATGACGCTCTCATTGACGGCTGCGCCCGCTCCGTCCACGGCCAGCTCCACCGGCTTGTCCTGGCAGGACCGGTAGGTCCGCAGGTTCGCCAGCATGCTGCCGCCCCGGCCATAGCTGTAGGCCACCTGGGCATAGGCCGTGCCGTCCACCGCCTGAAGTCCCAGCTCCTGGGCGGTGATGGTCACGCTGTCCCCGGTGGGGAAATTCACCGTCACGGCGGCGTTGTCGTACTTGGCCGGGTCGTCACCCAGGGCCTGGGCCGCCTCGGTCATGGTCATGCCGCCCACGGACACGCCGTTGACGGTCACGTTGGGATAGATCGTGGTCAGCTTCGCCACCCGGCTGGCATAGGCAAAGCTCACGCCCAGGATGACCACAGCCACCAGCATCAGGGCCGCAAAGGGGATGAGCACCTTCATCCAGCCGCCCCATCCCCTGGAAGGGGCCTGTTCATAGCTCTCCCATTGTTGGGCCTCCGCCTCGCTGCGCTGCATGCGGCGGGCACGCCGGACCGGCTCTGCCGGTCCCTCCGGCATGTCGTATTCCTCCGGCTCCTGGCTGTCTTCCTCCATCCATTCACCGAGATCGAGATCGTCGTAATCCGCCATCATCTGTCGCCCCTCCTCTTCTTATCTCTGTATATGCCTAGATCCTCAGTTCGTTCTCCGATGCGCCGGTGAGCTCCTTCACGCCCACCTCCAGGTTCTCTCCCACCCACGGGTTCCCGCTGATGCGGTACTCCGCCTGGGCCTCCCAAAGGGACCCGATCAGGATGTTGGACAGGAGAAATCCCTGGGGCGTAAAACACCACCGGCCATCGAACTTCTTTGTCCAGCCGTCCTTCTCATATTCCTGCAGCAGCGCTTCGATGGGCGCGAAGTCGCTGCGGTATATCTTGTGATATTCCTCCTGGGAGATGCCCTTGCTGCGGCGCATGCCCAGCATCAGGTATTCCGACGCCCGGTCCAACTCGTCCAGCTTTTCGTACTCGTCCAGGATGCTCCCGCCGCCGCCCACGCCCTTGATGTAGGCGTGCAGGTCCCGGACGTAGCTGTAGCGGGTGTTGCCGATGCAGGAATGGGCGCCGGGCCCGAAGCCCAAATAGTCCTCCATATCCCAGTATTTCATGTTGTGCCGGGACGCCTTGCCTCGGCGGGCGAAATTCGACACCTCATATTGATTATACCCATAATGATTCAGGGTCTCCACCATGTACAGGTACATATCCGCCTGTTCGTCGTCGGTGGGGATGACGGGGCTGTCCTTATACTGCTCATACATGGGCGTGCCCTCTTCCAGCTTCAGCCCATAGCAGCTCAGATGGTCCGGCTCCAGGTCCAGCACCTTCGCCAGGGTCTCCGCCCAGTCGCCCTTGGTCTGGTTGGGCAGGCCGTAGATCAGGTCGATGCTCAGATTGTCAAAGCCCGCCGACCGGATGGCCTTGACCGCGTTTTTTACCTGGGTGAAGTTGTGCCGCCGGCCGATGATCTTCAAAAGGTCGTCGCTGGCCGACTGGACGCCCAGGGAGATGCGGTTGAAGCCCTCCTGCCGCAGCCGCTCCATATCCCGGCGCTTGACGCTGTCCGGGTTGCACTCAGCCGTCACCTCCGCGCTCTTGAGCACCTTTCCCGCCCGCTTCAGGGCGTTGAAGATCTCCGCCAGACGCTTGGCGCCGTAATAGCTGGGGGTGCCGCCGCCGAAGTAGACCGTATCGATATAGTACGGCGTCATGGTGCTGCCGGCCTCTTTGATATGGCGCAGCAGGGCGTCCTGGTATTTGCCGATGCTCTTGTCACAGTGGGCCAGGGAATAAAAATCGCAGTAGCCGCACTTGGACGCGCAGAAGGGGATGTGGATATATACCCCGAGGTGTTTATCAGCCATAGATGTTCATTCCAAACTCTGTAGTTTCTCTTCGCGCTCTTCTTCCGGCAGAAAATCCTGTTTCGTGAACCGGACCAGGTCCTCCTTGGTGGGATGCTCCATGGCCGCCAGCCGATCCGCTTGCCGGACCACCATGTCCTCAAACTGGTTGCGCACGTCCCGTCCGTTGCCAAAGTTTCCGTCCCGGTCCTCGTACATAGCGGCGAAAAACTCCTGGGAATACGCCTCCGCCTCTTCGTCCAGCTCGTAGCCGTTCTTTTTGCACTGCATGTGGAAGATGGCGTTCAGTTCTTTGCCGTCATAGTCGTCAAAGAAGATATACTTATTGAACCGGCTCTCCAGGCCCGGATTGGAGCTGAGAAACTTCTCCATGGGCCCCGTGTAGCCCGCCACGATCACCACCAGGTCCTCCCGGTGGTCTTCCATGGCCTTCAAAACAGTCTCGATGGCCTCCCGGCCAAAGTCGTTCTCCCCGCCGCTGGCCAGGGAATACGCCTCGTCGATGAACAGCACCCCGCCCAGCGCGGAGGCGATCACCTCCTGGGTCTTGATGGCCGTCTGGCCCACATAGCCCGCCACCAGACCGGACCGGTCCACCTCCACCAGCTGCCCCTTGCTGAGGGCTCCGATGGCGGCGTACAGCCCGCTGATGAGCCGGGCCACGGTGGTCTTGCCGGTGCCCGGATTGCCCAGAAAGACCATGTGCAGGCTCAGGGGCGGCACAGGCAGGCCGTTGTCCTTCCGGAGCTGACGGACCTTCACCAGGTTCATCATGCTCTTGACGTCTTTTTTCACCGTCTCCAGCCCCACCAGACTGTCCAGCTCCGCCATGAGCGTGTCCAGATCAGGCTTTTCCGGCGCCGTCTCCCCGGCGGTCTTCGCCTGCTCCTGCCCCTGGGCGGGGCCGTTGGATACGGCGGCCTTGGGCGGGTTCTTCTCCAGGAAGGAGGGCTCGGCGCTAGTGACGAAATCCGCCGCCCGCAGGCCGGGCTTGCCCTTCTTCACCCCCGCCCCGTCGCACAGGGCGGAGAGCTTGTCCGCGCACTCGGTGATGTACTCCGCCTCGGAATAGGTCACATCGTCGTCCACCGCCGCCAGGCACAGCAGGATGTTGGTCAGCATCCGGATGAACACCCGGGAACAGTCCGTGCCCTTTTTGGCGTCCTGTTCCGTCAGGGACCAGAAGAACAGCGGCGGCAGGAACGCGCCGCTCTCTCCCACCGCGGAGGTCAGCGCCCACAGCAGCCAGGTGGGCTTGGGCCGGCCCTTGGAATACAGGGCGTTCACCGCGTCGGCATGCTCCTGGGTCAGGCTGGAGCCCCGGGAGAACAGCTGCAGGGCGCAGGAGACGCAGAACTCGTCCATCTGCTCCGCCAGGCCCCGTCCGGCCGCCCGGTAAAAGGCCTCGGTGTTGGCGATATAGGTCTTATGCAGCTCCTCCGGAGAGCGTTTCCACTGGGTCGGCACGGGCCCACCCCCCTCATCTTGATTCCTGCCTCCCCGCGCGGTCACAGCGCGCCGGCGCATACGCATACAGGTGCGTGATGATATTATATTACAAAAATTACAAAAAACAAGTATTATTTACAAAAAAACTACAAAAATTATGTGCTTACGGACAGCACGCACCGTCCGGCGTATTCCGAGTCCCGTTTTATGCTCCTTGTCCGGTGCGATCGCATCATACCGCGGGCCCCTCATCGGATAACGAGAGCTTACCGTTGGAAACAAAAAAGCGCGCCGCCATTTTGGCGGCGCGCTGTGCGATCTGATCCAGTGACAGCAAGACCGGGCACAGGCCCTTTTTGCGGCCATCACTGGAACGTCACGCCTGCGGAGATCGTCAGGTCGCAGGGAAATTCTACCGTCAGCACATCTCCCTCCTCGGCTGTAATATACGCCTCAAACGCTTCCTCTTCTGTTATGAACTCGTACATCTTGGAGGGATAACTGTTCTCCGGGTCATCCGCCGCAGCAAATGCTATCTTGCCGCTTTGCCCTTCCTGGCTCTTTTTCAGGGTATATCTCCCTACCGGGATATCCTGCCCGAACACATACGTCCCGGTCCGGATCGCGGCTGTCTTTTCGATGCCCCGCGCCACGATCTCCGCCTGCACCTGCTTCAGCAGGTCCACCAGTGTCTCGTCCTCGTATCCGCTCAGGTCCATGACCTGCGGGACACCGTCCGCCGCCTCTTCGGCCTCATCCCTGACCGGCGCCGCGGCCAGCGACGCTGTCGCCAGGCAGACGATCAAACAAATGGTGCACAGTTTTTTCATGGTGTTTTTCCTCCGTTCTCTTTGATTTGACATCTCCATCATAATAGCTCCACCGCCCGCAAAGTTGTCTACCTTCGGAGACAACTTTGCGGGCGGCCGTCTATATCATGAACATGATCCGCGCAAAAAACAAGCTCTGTTGTAGAGCGGCCCATCTATTATCAGAAAGGAGCAGGTCATATGCTTTACAACAGCAGGATCACGGGTCAGGTCATCGGGCTCCTCCGGACAAACCGGGGCATGTCCCAGGAGGCTCTATCGGGCCTGGCCGGGATCGCCCGGAGCCATTTGGCCATGATCGAGAACGGGAGCAAAAGCGCCAACGTGGAGACGCTCTGGCGCATCGCCCAGGCGCTGGATATGCCCCTGAGCAGCCTGATACGCATGGTCGAAGAAAAAATCGCTGGGACCGGGAAAAAACAATAGGGGATGCGCCAAAAGGCGCATCCCCTGCAAATTTATGCGGCGTTGGAGGCCAGGGTCACGGTATCTGTGATGGGGACATAGACCGCCAGCGCGTCTTTGACCATGGCGACAAACCCGTCATAAGACCCGCTGTACCGGTCAAAGTCGTTCCACAGGAACACGCCCTGGACGTTGTATCCGGTATCCTGGCCCGTCTGAAAGACGTCCGCCGCCGTCTGATAGCTGCCGGCGTCGGCAGCCGCGCCGCCCACGGTGTACTCCTCCGCCGTCACCAGACCGCTGGAGGGGTCGAATTCCAGGTACCGGTAGCACGCGCTCACCGGCGTCAGGACCCCATCCGCACAGTCAAAGCGGACGATCTCGTCCCAGGCAGTCTGTTCGGTGCCGTTGGAGCTGTCCACCCAGAAGCACCAGCCGTTGGCTGTCTTGCTCAGCCGGAAGGATTCAAACTGGTTGGTGCACACATGCACCGAGGACAGGTGCGTCCCGTCAAACGCGCCGCTGGCGCTGTCCAGCGTGCTGGACACGCAGTATACCTGCCCGCCGATCAGATCGAAGATGTGCGCTCCCATCGCGGCGGACGCCCCCTGGTCGAACACCACCATCTCCGGCGTGCCGTCCAGGTCCAGGTCCGCAAAGCCCACGCCGCCGATGCCGTCAGGCCACAGGGCGGCGAAGATGTCGTAGCTTCCCTCCATAAAGGAAAGGTAGCTGTCCTGCCAGCCCGTCACAGGCTGGGGCAGCGTCACCGTCTCCGGCACGGCGGTGTCCACCGGCGGAGGAGGAGCCTGCAGTCCGGCGCCCGAGACCGGCGCACTGGCACCGCAGGCCGCAAAAATGCCTGCCACCATCGCCAACACGGTGAGCAGTATCCCCAGACGCCTCATGGTCCACCTCCGAATGTTATGTAGATAATATTATGTAAATTACAGCATCTGTATTATATCCATCCCGTTCCAAAAATGAAAGGGGGAGACCCGAAATTGTAACAACTTGTAATAATCCCCTCCCGGGGCTTGACACAGAGGCCAAAACGTGATAGATTAGCACTCAAAGAATAAGAGTGCTAAGGCACATGAAAGGAAGCGCATTTCATCACTATGGCAAAGAAACAGTTCAAGGCGGAGTCCAAGCGGCTTTTGGACCTGATGATCAACTCCATCTACACCCACAAGGAGATCTTCCTGCGGGAGATCATCTCCAACGCCTCCGACGCCATCGACAAGCTGTGCTACAAGTCCCTGACGGACCAGACCGTGGGCATGAACCGGGAGGATTTCCTCATCCGGGTGGAGGCCGACAAGGACGCCCGCACCCTGACGGTCCGGGACAACGGCGTCGGCATGACCAAGGAGGAGCTGGAGAACAACCTGGGCGTCATCGCCTCCAGCGGCACCCGGCTGTTCCGGGATTCCCTGTCGGAGGATGAGGCCGCCGCTGACGTGGACGTGATCGGCCAGTTCGGCGTGGGCTTCTACTCCGCCTTCATGGTCTCCGACAAGGTGACCGTGCTGACCCGGGCCTTCGGCGAGGACAGCGGCTGGAAATGGGAGTCTGCCGGGGCAGACGGCTACACCGTCACGGCCTGCGACAAGCAGACCGTTGGCACCGACGTCATCATGCACATCAAGCCCGACGCAGACCAGGAGGATTACAGCTCCTACCTGGAGAGCTGGAAGCTCAAGGAGCTCATCAAGAGGTACTCCGACTATGTCCGCTGGCCCATCCACATGATGGTGGAGCGCCGGGAATGGGACGAAAAGGGCGGCGAGGACGGCAAGGGCGCCTACAACACCGTCACCGAGGACCAGGTGGTGAACACCATGGTGCCCATCTGGCAGCGGCCCAAGAGCGAGGTCAGCGACGACGACTGCAAGGCATATTATAAGGAGCACTTCCACGACAGCGACGACCCGGTGGGCGTCATCCGGGTGAACGCGGAGGGCCTGACCAGCTATAAGGCCATGCTGTTCATCCCCGCCCAGGCCCCCTATGACTATTACACCCGGGATTACCAGCCGGGCCTGCAGCTGTACTCCTCCGGGGTGATGATCATGGACAAGTGCCCGGACTTGGTGCCGGAGCACTTCCGGTTCGTCCGGGGCGTGGTGGACTCCCCCGACCTGAGCCTGAACATCTCCCGGGAGCTGCTGCAGCATGACCGGCAGCTGAAGATCATCGCCGGGAATCTGGAGAAGAAGATCCAGGGAGAGCTGACCCGGCTCATGGCCGAGGATCGGGACCAGTACCTGACCTTCTACAAGGCCTTCGCGCCCCAGCTCAAGTACGGCGTGGTGGGCGATTACGGCATGCACAAGGACCAGCTGAAGGACCTGCTGCTGTTTTACAGTGTGGAGCAGGACAAGCTCATCAGCCTGAAGGAGTACGCCGACGCCATGCCGGAGGGCCAGAAGAAGATCTACTACGCCTGTGCCGAGACCCAGAAGCGGGCGGCAGCCCTGCCCCAGGCGGAGACGGTGAAGGCGGCCGGCTTCGACATGCTGTGCCTGACGGACAGCGTGGACGAATTCGTCATGCAGATGCTGCACGCCTATGAGGAAAAGGAGTTCTGCAACGTCACCAGCGAGGACCTGGGTCTGGAGACCGACGAGGAGAAGAAGGATACCGACGAGAAGGCCGAGCAGTCCAAAGAGCTGCTGGACTTCGTAAAGGAGAGCCTGGGCGGCGCGGTGGAGTCCGTGCGTCTTTCCCACAAGCTCAAGAGCCAGCCGGTGTTCCTGACCACCGAGGGAGAGGTCACCCTGGAGATGGAGAAGTATTTCCGGGACCTGCCCGGCGTGCCCGAGGCGGAGCGGGTGAAGGCCAAGCGGGTGCTGGAACTCAACGGCGCCCATCCCGCTTTCGCCGCCCTGGAAAAGGCATACAAAGAGGACAAGCCCCGGGCCGCGCGCCTCGCCATGGTGCTGCTGGCCCAGGCCCAGCTCATCGCGGGCCTGCCCCTGGAGGACCCTGCGGCGTATACCGAGCTGGTCTGCGAACTGTTTTAAACCGTTCGGACATGGAGATGACCCGGCCCAATGGGCCGGGTCATCTTTATATTCTCTTTATTCTGTCTGCGGGCTGTCAGCCGTTCTCCGCTGCTGCCGCGGCGGTGTTGGCCGCCTGCTGGAATTCCTGCACCGCCTCGGCCGGGTCCTCCCCCTCGCCTACCCGCTGGAGCATGTTCCACCAGGCGGTGCGGGCCTCCGCCCAGCCGGAGGTCACCTGATAATAGTCCCCCAGGTACTGCTGGAACACACTGTACTCGTTCATGAGCTGGTCGTTGGCATAGATGTCCGGCATGTCCCGCACCGGCCAATAGGAGGACGCCAGCACCGCCCGGGTATACTGGTCATCCTTTTCGGTCATGAAGCGGATGAAGGTCTTAGCCGCCTCCACCCGGGCCTCGTCCCCGTTGTCGAAGATGCCCAGGCCCCAAATGCCGCCTGCCAGGTTGAAATCCCCGTCGTCGGTGGGGAAGGTCATGGGGAAGATATCAAAACCGAGGTCGGGGTTGTTGATGGTCTGGCTGACCTCTATGGACACGTTCCAGCAGAAGGCCATGGCCAGATCCCCGGCGCAGAACTGCTCGATCTCCTCCGAGCCCACGATGGCAGGGTCGAAGCGGACGCCGTCCATCCCGGCCAGAAGCTCCAGCGCCTTGATGTTCTCCGGGCTGTCGGCGGTATACCGGGTGTGCTCGGCGTTGGTAAAGGTGCCGCTGTACAGGTTGTTCACCAGCGCCCGGGTCCCCTGGTCGCCGCCCTGGCCGCCGCAGTAGACCGCGGCCACATCCTCCACGCCATAGGTCCGCAGGGCCTCCACGGCGGCGATGAAATCATCGGTGGACCAGGTGTGGGTCTGCTCGTCGATATACTGCCAGGCGTCCGCGGCCTCGAAGAGGTCTCTGTTCACAGCCATGCAGTGGGTGGTCATGCAGATGGGATAGATATAATAGTCCCCGGCGCTGTCGTGACAGGCATCCCGCACCGCGTCATAGATGCCCTGGGCGGTATCCTCCTCCCACAGGTCGTTCAGCGGGGCCATCAGGCCCCGGGCGCTCCAGTTGGCCACCAGCCGCTCCGGGCCCTCCATGACCAGGTCGGGCAGACTGCCGTTCTCGGCCGCCTCGTCGATGCTGCTGTCTCCCTCCTCATAGGACACCACCTTCACCGACACCCGGATATCGGGATACTCCCGGTGGAACGCCGCCAGCAGGGAGCTGAGCGTGCCGCTGTTGCCCCAGCCGCCCACGGGATAGGTCCACAGCGTCAGCTCCACCTGCTGCTGCTCCTGTTGGGGGCTGGCCTGGTCCGCTTCCTCCTCCGCGGGGGCCGGAGCGCTCCCGCCGCAGGCCGTCAGCCCCAGGATCAGGGCCAAAACCATCATAAACGCCAGGGTACGTCTCATATCGCTCCGCTCCTTCCTCTTCCCGGTCAGGGTTTTTCGCCGATATATTTCTCCAGCAGCCGGGAAACCTCGTCCATGTCGATGGGCTTTGCCACATGGGCGTTCATGCCGCAGTCCAGGCAGTTCTGCACGTCCTCGGCAAAGGCGTCCGCGCTCATGGCGATGATGGGCACTGTCCTGGCGTCCGCCCGGTCCATGGCCCGGATGGCCTCCGTGGCCTCATACCCTGTCATGACCGGCATGCGGATATCCATCAGGATGGCGTCGTACCACCCCGGCGGGGAATCCTGGAACATGTCCGCGCATATCTTGCCGTTCTCCGCCCGCTCCATGGTGAGCCCCAGCTCCGACAGGAGCTCCTCGGCGATCTCCCAGTTCAGGTCGTTGTCCTCCGCCAGCAGCACCCGCCTTCCGGCAAAGTCCACGGTCCGGTCCTCTTCCCGGGCCTGCTGCACATCCTCGTGGCCGCACCAGCTCTTCAGCGCGTAATACAGATTGGACCGGAACAGGGGCTTCGACACGGCCCCCACGATGCCGGCCGCCTTTGCCTGTTCCTCCAGGTCGCTCCAGTCCGCCGCCGTGATGAGAAGCATCGTCGTCTCCCCGCCGCAGATGGCCCCGATGGCCCGGGCCGTCTCCAGCCCGTCCATCCCGGGGAGCTTCCAGTCCAGGAGGACGGCCCGATAGTCCCGGCCCTGCGCATGGCGGTCCCGGACCATCCCGACGGCGGTCTCTCCGTCCATGGCCCACTCGCTCCGGCAGCCGATGGACCGCAGCGTGGCCGCCGCGCTCTCGCACAGCAGATCGTCGTCGTCCACCACCAGCACCTCCCAGGGCGGCAGCTCCATGTCCTTCTCCTCGGTCAGGGCCTTCTCCAGATCCAGGGTCACATGGAACTCCGTTCCCCGGTCCGGCTCGCTCGCCACATCGATGGAGCCCTGCATGGCGTCTATGATGTACTTGGTGATGGCCATGCCCAGGCCGCTCCCCTCGGTCTTCTGCACCCGCCGGTCGTCCTCCCGGGAGAAGGCGTCGAAGATATGCTCCAAAAACTCCGGCGTCATGCCGATGCCGGTGTCCTTCACCCGGATGTGGACCCGTATCCAGTTCTCCCCCTTGGGCGAGGCCTCCTCGTAGCAGGCCACATAGATGCTCCCGCCCTCCGGGGTGAATTTGATGGCGTTGCCCACCAGGTTGAGGAGCACCTGATTCATCCGGATGCTGTCGCAGTAGACATGTTCGTTGGGGATGTCGTATATGTACACGTCGAACCGCTGTCTTTTGGCGTTGATCTGGGGCTGGACGATGTTGACGATGCTCTGCATGGTCTCCTGCAGGGAGAGCTTCTCCATGTGCAGGGTCAGCTTGCCGCTCTCGATCTTGGACATATCCAGGATATCGTTGATGAGGCCCAGCAGATGCTTACTGGACAGGGATATCTTTTTCAGACAGCTCTGGACCTGCTGGATGTTGTCCAGATTGGCGCTGGCAATGGCCGTCATGCCCACGATGCCGTTCATGGGCGTGCGGATATCGTGGCTCATGTTGGACAAAAACTCGCTCTTGGCCCGGTTGGCGTGCTCGGCGGCCTGCCGCGCTTCCTCCAGGTCCCGGACGTGCCGCCGGGTCAGGTGCAGATACCAGGAGAACACCGCCAGCAGCGCCAGCAGGATCAGCCCGCAGCTGACGATGGCTGCCACGCCCCACGCCTGGCTCAGGGCGTTCACCGTCTGGTCCAGCTGGCCGTAGGGCATGAACAGCATCAGATACCAGCTGGAATAGGGCAGGCCGGCGCAGTAGAGATACCGCTGCTCCCCCTCGATGGTGAACTCGCCCGACAGGCTCTTTCCCTCGGTCATGACCTGCTCCAGCCGCTCCAGGTACTGCTCGCCGCTCATGCTCCCCACGCTGTCATACCGGTCCCGGACCCGCTGGAAATAGTTGTCGTCGGTGACAGTGTCGTCCCGGACGATGAACTGACCGTCCTGGTCGATGATGAAGTAATAGAGCATGTCGTTGTCCGTATCCAGGGACAGGGTGTCGCTGATATAGGTGACGGGCAGCGCCGCCACCAGCGCCGCGCTCTCACCGCCGGCTGCCATGGGGTATGCCGCCGGGATGCCCATGAGGAGCAGGCTCTCCCCCGCGTCGTCCTCGCCGACGGCCATCATCTCCTCCCCGTCCTGCAGGGCGGCGAGGAATTCCTCCCCGTCCACCGCCGTCATCTGGCTGCCATACAGCATCTCGAACGTGCCGTCCGGCCCATACAGCGCCAGGTGGTCAAAGCCCCGGGCCCGGGCGTTATAGCTCAGCGCCACCTGGACGGAGGACATGTCCCTGCCCGTCCCCGGGGGAACAGAGTCCACCAGCGCCCCCACCTGGCTCAGGCGCAGCTCGATGGTGGTGCCGAAATGAGCGGCCGCCTGCTCGCTCAGGCCGGACATATAGATGGCGCCCAGCTCTCCGATGGCCTCCGCGCCCCGGTGGTTCATCTGTGTGGCCAGATAGGAGAAGACCAGCACGCACAGTATGGAGATCGCCACCAGGCTGATGACCAGAAACCGCGTGGTCTTGTTTTTCATGGCGCCGCCCCCTTTCCGGACCGGCCCGCTCTCCCCGGCGGGTCGGATCATATCCCTTGACACCGCCTGATTTTATCATGTTTTACTGTAAAAGTAAATTATTATATCGGCAGTCTGCAGCCAGGAAAACAAATAAAGTAAAATGTCAGCCACCGGCGCAGGTCTCGGTGTGGCTGGGCCGGGACCGCAACCCCGCAGACGAGCCGGATGACGCCCTCGTTGGCGGCCTTCATCGGGGATACGGTCCGGAGGGCCGGCCCCTCCTCTGCATCCGGATTTCAACCCACTCCGCCCGGATGGGGGAGACTCCGGTTCGCTGATTTCCTGGACTTTGAAGGGCATATTTCAATCCTCTCCGCCGTACAGGCGGAGACACTGGCTGGCGGGACCGTGGGAAGACACCAAGCTATTTCAACCCTCTCTGCCGTATGGGCAGAGACCAAGTGCCTCCATCGCCTCCACCTGATAGCGCGTATTTCAATCCGCCCCGCCCATGTGGGCGGAGACGATCGTCTCCCTGCATATCCAGGTACTTGGCGTATTTTCAACCCTCTCCGCACATATGGGCGGAGACGCGCTGGTAGAAATCGGTGGGAACCACCCAGGAATTTCAACTCTCTCCGCCGTATAGGCGGAGACACAGACATCCTCAACAATCTCCGGCACCTGGGCGTATTTCAACCCACTCCGCCCGTGCGGGCGGAGACCCGCCCCGTCAATCGGCAGTAACATACAAGCCGTATTTCAACCCACTCCGCCCGTGCGGGCGGAGACTTGGAAGTGGCCCTGCTGGTCCACACCATGAAGATTTCAACCCACTCCGCCCGTGCGGGCGGAGACTTGCGGGATATGCGGCCAGCCCGTGGACCCTACCCTATTTCAACCCACTCCGCCCGTGCGGGCGGAGACACCAGCAGTGCGAGCTGACCGCCTACCCGCCCATATTTCAACCCACTCCGCCCGTGCGGGCGGAGACTAAAGACGACGGGCTGAAAGGAGGGATGCAGCTTGATTTCAACCCACTCCGCCCGTGCGGGCGGAGACTCTGTACTTATTACCGCCATTCAGCTTTTCCTCTGATTTCAACCCACTCCGCCCGTGCGGGCGGAGACAAAGGGCCGTTTCTTTCTTCCGTTACTACGCAGATTTCAACCCACTCCGCCCGTGCGGGCGGAGACATCAAACATACACAGATCAGCTCCGGTATGTTTGTCAACACTGGATAATTATTGCGGCCTTCTGGCCATTCGCGGCGCCTACAGCGGTAAAACTGCGCGGCGAACAGCCGTTTTCGCGGTGCGAAGACCCAATGGAAACTATGAGCGCTTGCCTGTCGCACTCAGGCCATCAGCACCCCTTCCGGATTATATCCTGGCTTGGCGCCCACATGCTCCACACGTTTTTGGTAACTGTTTCCCAGATTATAAAACCGGAGGCTGTCCGTTTCCGGGTCAATGACAGCCGTCAGTTTTGCCTTCACAAGCCGTGCTGTAGCAGCATCTACGTCACATTCAAAGACAGAGTTCTGTACCCGCTGTCCGTAATTGACGCACTGCTTGGCAACAAGACGCAGACGCCTGCGCCCGGCGGCGGTCGTCGTGTCCACATCGTAGGTGATAAGCATGAGCATAAGATCATCTCACTTCCAGAAAAATGGCGGATAGGCGTCCAGGTCACCCCGCAGATAGCGCGCCAGCAGCAGCGCCTGGATATGGGGCACAAGGCCCCAAGGGAGCTTTTCCTGCAGATATGGGTGCGTCAGTTCCTCACGCTTTCGCTCCTGCCATGCCGTCAGCACAGTCTTGCGACCGGCATCATTCAAGAACACAGCGCCACCGGGCTGGTACTGGAAATCCCCTGGCCCCAGCTTCCGACTATTCACTAGCGTCAGTGCCAGCCGGTCTGCCAGTACGGGCCGAAGCTCCTCCATCAGATCCAGCGCAAGGGAGCTGCGCCCGGGCCGGTCCCGGTGAAGGATGCCTGCCTGGCAGTCCAAACCTGCTCCCTCCAGTGCAGAGGCACAGTCGTTGGCCAGCAGTGTGTACAGAAAGGACAGCAACGCGTTCATGGGGTCAAGCGGCGGCCGGCGGCTGCGACCGTCGAAGGAAAACACGTCCACGTTCTGTAAGATCAGCTGCCCGAGCACGTCAAAATAATAGGCGGCACCTTTCCCCTCCAGGCCCCGGAGAGTTTCCAGATCATCGCAGGCGGCGACCTCCGGCAGCAGTTGCCTGATATGCTCGGACGACCCTTTCAGTGCCGCCACGTCCACCCGCATGGGGTGGTCCCGCGTGGCCCGCTCCAGCACCCAGCGGCAGTTGTAGAGCTTTCCAAGGATGAAGCTGCGAGCCGGAGCGATACTTGCCGCGCTGTCATCCGCCAGCCGGTACTGGGTCCGCCGCAGCAGGATATTGCCGCCGCAGGGGCCACTCACTCGCGCCAGGAACCGGTTCCGGGGCGTGAAGAATGCCAGATTCCTTCCATCCTGTACGCACTTGCCCATGAGCGCCGGGGAGGCACCCTTATAACTGAAGCATAGGATAGATTCCAGCGTGTGCAGTGGATAGCGTCCTGCCGTTTCATTGCCCCGCAGCAGGACTACATTCTCTCCCTCCAGGGCCAGATATATGTCCTCGCTGAGTACGAAAAGAGTATTCAGAAGTTTTCTCATGGCCCCTCCTCCCGGCAGACGCGCTCGTGCAGATACGCCGCAGCGGAGGGTGCTCTTTTCAATGCGGGTAGGCAGAGCTCTTTCAACGAGCAGGCAGCACAGCCCCTGCGGGGTTTGACCCGGGGCGTATAGCCGCGGCGAGCATAGTCATGCATTTCCATAACCATAGATCCTACCTGATCACGAAGCACCGGCGTGAATGGGACGAGCTCGCGCCGGCGCGTCTCCCCGTAATAGAGAGCGCCCTGCGGGACATTGCAGCAGAGCATCTCCTCCAGACACATGGCTTGAGCGCACAATTGCAGACGGTCTGCATCCTCACTTTTTTGCGCGCCACGCTTATACTCCACCGGAAACGGCAGCCACCGACCATCCTCGCCCTGCAGCGGGACGCCGGCACTGTCGACATGAAATTCTGCCACGTCGCACTTGCCGCTTAGACTCAGCTTCCGGGAATAGACGGCCAGACCTCGGACCGTGAGCACATCGCCCCGTCGCTCCCGCAAGCCCTCCTCATGGGCACGGCTGTGCATCAATGCGCCCTCCACTGTGCGGAGATTTTCCGCCCACTGTCCCTCCAGGTGGATGAGCGCCCACTGGCGGCGGCAGAAGGCGAAGTGCTGTATGCCGGACAGCGGGAGCATGCGCTCCCGCTCTTCCGAACTCACTTCCGGATGCATGTGACCCCTGCCGGGAGGCCCGCCTCGTCCACAGTGACGGTATAATCACTGTAGGCGCGGGGCGTGGTGACGCCAGGCTTTTTTCCCGCCTTCACCAGCTCGAACAGCTTGTAAGCCGGGGCATTGCCCAACTCACTGTCATGCTTGAAAATGATGAGCTCCCGGACAGCCATTTTGCCCCGTGCGGCGCTGTGATCATGCTCAAACATATTGAGGATGGCGTCCCACAGCAGTTCCAGGTCCGCCTCGGAGAAGCCGGTGGTCTTCCGGGCCAGATTGGCGGAGATATATCCCTCCGCCCGGTAAAGGCCATAGGGCACGATGTACTTTCTGCCCATCTCTGTGCCTTTGTTTTCCGCGTCGGCCTCGGTGGTGATGGCAACCCGTGTGATGGTGATCTCCTGGGGCAGAATGGGGTCCACGCTTCGGGCAAAGCCAAGCTGCACAGGTCCCCGGACCTGGCCGCAGTTGAGCGCGCCCTTCACGAAGGTGGTCATAACAGCTCCAAAGGTGCGGATGTCAAAAAAGTTACCGCACATGAAGTCTCTGATCTTCTCATCAAGTTTGTCATCCTTCTTCTTGGCTTCCTTGAGGACCTTCTCCGCATCCTTACTGTCCTTGACGGGCAGGCCCACATGGGCACAGGCCTCTATATCACTGCGGTTCAGGGGAACGCTGTCCTTGACGTAGATGTGGTAACCGGGGCAGTCCTCACCCTTCACGGTCTCCACGTAATTGCGGATCTTTCGCTTGAGGCACACATCTGTGACCAAGCCGCATCCGGTCTCCGGGTCGGTGCGGGGCATATTGCCGGCATCGGGGTCGCCATTGGGATTGCCGTTCTCCACATCGAACAGGATGACGAATTCGTAGCGATTTTTGATGGGCTCCATGTTATTTATCCTCCTTTTTCTCAAACCGTTTTTGTTTCTGGTGATAGTAGCCCAAGTTGAACGAGCCCTGCTGGGGAAGGGTCAGGCGCAGAGGGTATTCCTCTGACAAAATGTCCTTGAGCTGGCCTACTTGCTTATCCATATTGATGCGCTGCCCCTTCGACAGCTTTCGCAGGTGCTTCTGACACAGGTTGTCCAGCACCGGGAATATCATGGCCGGTGTGGCCGCAGCGGCGTTGAAATATTTGTCCTTGATGGTGGCGTTGATACCGGGGTTGGCCGCCTCCTGTATAGCCTCATAGACGGCAAACAGCCGCCCCAGGGTATAATAGGGATTGGTGCTCGCTTCGTTCAAACTCACTTGCAAGACCTCCTTTGGGCAGTCTTTGTTTTGATATTTTAAGTAATAGGCTTTTAAGATCGCGGCCTTCTGCCAGTTTATATCCCGTTCAGCTCGAATGCGTATCGTGACTGCTTCCAGCAGTGCCGCAGGATAGGGCGTACCGGCATAGATAGATCTGGTCACGGCTCCCGCCAGCACCGGGCTGGCCTGTTTGTCCTTGCTTTTCTGGTTGGCTGTCTGACGCATCAGAGCCCATAGCGGTATCAGCTTATCCTCGGCGTGGTCAGGGCCTACGATGCGCGTACGCTCATGATGTTCCCAGATGTTCTTCATCGCCGCACCGAAGGTGTTTTGCAGAAAGAACCGCACGGACAGCCGCGCAGCATTGGGCGCCAGGCCAAGCACGTAAAAAGGCCGTTTCGGGTCCAGCGGCAGCCCCTCATAGGGCTTCATGTCCGCCAGACTCTGCAGTGCCGCCTGTAGATCGGCGTCTCTCAGTCCCGCCGGAGGCGATGCGCCGAACAGAGCCGCACTGGAAAACGACTGATAGATCGGCTCTGCGCCTTTGGCCCAGCAGATGACAGTCATGTCTCCGATGAGCTGGACGCTGTTTCTGTCTGACAGAAGGTGGTTGAGTGCGGTAGTATAGGCAAAGGCGGCATACCGCCCCACCGGTGCGTTCAGGCTTTGCTCCTGGCCGTAGGAACAGAAAGCCGGTGCATTGAAGGACACCAGTGCCGCCCCGGAGGATTGGGCGCCCCGCACACCCTGAATGGACGGATGGATTTTCTCGACCGGACCTTCCATGCCTGTGACCAGACACTGCATCACTTTGTTCTCTGCCGCATCATAGTGCGCCTGCCAGGCGGCGCGGATGGCAGGGTCGTCCTGGGGAAACTGTGCATTTACACGAAACACCAGATAAACCCCACGCAAAAGCGCGTCCATGCACCCAGATAGAATCGGCTCATCCAACGCCAGCGGCTGCCAGCTGTCAAAATAGGCCAGGATGGCGCGGGCCGTCGGACTGTCTACATTGTCCAAAAGCGTATGGTGCAGCTGGCGGCAAGTCTCAAAGCATTTCCGGCTCCGCTCTGGCTTCCCCTTGCTGTCTATGCCCAGCAGGTAGCTAGCATTGTCCCAGAGAAAGTTTGCTGCAACGTCAGATGAACGTTTCACCGGTGCCGGCAGTTCCATCATGCGGGGTGCCAGTTTTGTTTTTGTTCCGTTTTGGCGTTCCTCCTGCAGGGAGACCACGTCCGTCAGCTGCCCGTTGCCGTCGATGCACAGAGCATAGCTGATCTTGGCCATGCCCCAACCGGGCTGGGCCGCCTTTCCTTGGGCAACCAGATCCTCGTATAGGTCGACCAATGCCTGCAGTATCATCCGACCACCTCCCTGTCAGTCATCGCCGGCACTTCCATGACGCCGTCGCGCAGGTGTGCCCGGAAAAACCGAGGCCTGATGTCGGCTGGGTCGGTGTAGTCCATGTCCAGCAGCATCCATCCCAAGTCTCGCTCCCCTTTCAGGTCCTCCGGACAGGGTGGTATGTCCTTGCAGGGAGCAAAGTTGGCCGGAAACTCTCGCACACCGAAGCAGGGCTGGTGATAGCACTCTCCCCGTTCCAGCCGCCGCCGCATGATATCTTGGAACTTGCCGGGATTGTCCTCCGGCGTAGCCTTGTCCGTCATGACGAAATGTGCCTCGATCACATAGCGTACGTCCCGCAGCACCATGGCTGCCCGCTGCTGGATGCTTTCCGGCGAGGCCAAGTACAGCGCGCCTGTCCCGCGCTCCATCACAGTCTTTGCGTTCTGGGCGCTGATCACGTCCCTGACCTCGTTGCGGCGGATGTTGGTGAAGCGGATGGGACTGCATACATGGATGCGATCGATGACCCAGCGAAGCCCAGGATGCCAGTAAACGGCCTCGATGAGCCCCCGGGCTGCCGAGGGCGTCATCACATCATAGCTGACCCGCTCGACCTTCATTTCCGGCCTTGTGAAGCAGGCATAGTCCCCCCAGACCTCCACGCAAATAGGCATAAGCGTTCACTCCTTTCCATTTCCTTTGTATGTTACGATAAGAATATTGCGCTGTTTGTACTATAAAACGGACAGCTAAACAAAAAGCCCTTTCCCCTGGTCTGCCTCCAGAGAAAGACCGGTGGTCTCACTATACAGGCTGACGTCATTCAGAACTGCGCTGTCACTGTCCAGGGGCGTCAGGGCGCACCCCAACGCCTTGAAGTGCTGCGCATAGACCGACACGCTGTACTGCCCTGCCTGCCGGAACAACGCCCGGCTCCGTTCCCCAGCCAACAGTTGCTCTGTTAGCGCAGTTCCCTCGCGCCAGGGGATGTATACTGTTTTTGTGTCATTGTCTATCAGATGGAAACTCTCTGACACCGTCCGAAAGGGCATGGCACGGCCCTCTATACCGTTTTGGAAGGCTTCCAGCACGCCACAGCGGTCCATGCTCTGCTCACCACGCAAGTCGAAAAGACTATGAAAATAGCGCTCTATGGTCTCCGGTGCAGCGGGGTCACCCCCGTCTGCCAACGCCTCCTGCGCTGCCTGGACATTTGCCTGAAACAGAGGCGGCGTACTGTCGCCATCAAATACGGTAACGAAACTGTCTTCTGCTGGACGCTTTCCCTCCCGGTTGCACCGGCCTGCGGCCTGAAGGATGGAATCCAGGCCTGCCATTTGGCGGTACACTGCCGGAAAATCTATATCCACCCCTGCCTCTACCAAGGAGGTGGACACTACCCGGCAGGTCTTTCCCTCTCGCAGCCGAGCTCTTATTTCTGCCAGGACCGCCCTCCGGTGGGCGGGTGCCATCAGGGTAGACAGGTGAAAGCCACCTTCCTCCGGCAGCAGATCGTATATCTGTTTCGCCATTTTGCGTGTGTTGACGATGCACAGCACCTGCTCCCGACTAGCCAACTCGGACATCAGTGCCGGCACCTCCAGGCGCTGGGCAAAGCGGAAGGTGACCCGTCGGAAGGCATCAGATGAGGTGGCCGCAGCGTCGGGACAAAGTTCGGCAGGAACCAGCCCGTAGCGTTTGAAAGATGTATCCAGTGCTGGCTGAGTGGCCGTGCACAGCACCGCCGTGGACCGGAAGTTTTTCACCAGCTGGGCAATGGCCGCCACACAGGGCTTCAAATGCTCCGCCGGGAGCATCTGGGCCTCGTCAAAGATGAGCACGCTGTTGGCTAAGTTGTGCAGCCGCCGGCACTTGGAGGAGCGGCTGGCATACATCGCCTCGAAAAACCGTACTGCTGTGGTCACCACCACCGGAACATCCCAGTTCTCCGCCGCCAGGGCCTTTCTGCGCAGCTCCGGCGTAGCGTTCTCATCCATGTCGGCCAGGGAGCCCGCGTGGTGCTCCAGCACATTGCGGTCGCCCAATATGTCCCGGAACACTTGGGCGTTCTGCTCGATGATGGACGTATAGGGCACCACGTATATCACCCGGTCCATCTGGTTTTCGATCGCGTGGCGCAGGGCAAAAGCCAGAGAGGCCACGGTCTTTCCTCCACCGGTGGGAACGGTCAGGGTGTACAGACCTCTGGGGCTGACGGCGCTGTCCCGACAGGCGGACAGAATAGCCCAACGTCGCTGATTCAGCTCCGTTTGCGGCTCGCCCCACTGGGTGATGAATGCGTCCAGCCTATCCAGAAGTACAGGCAGAGCGTCATAACCACCCCGTTTCTGAGCGGGATCCATGAACCGCTCTGTATCCAGGTAGTCCGCGTCCACCAAACTGGAGTAGAGCATTCGGAGTAGAAATGAATCTGCCAGGGCATCCTGCCCCCAGCCGGGCAAGCTTGGCGGCGAGGGAAGCACCCCCGGCCAGCCAGGCCTATACGGCGGGATGTCGCCTGCCAAGCCCTTTTTGAGCCGCCCAAAATAGGTTGCATCTCCCGGCGCATCGCCTATGTTCCCTATGTCGGGCAGCCCACTGTGATGCCCTATCACCGCGCTTGCCGCCCAGTCCATGCCCAAACGGGCACACTCCAATGCTCCGGCGGTGGCGTGGTCGCATCGGGGGCCGCCCCGGATACGCCGCTGAAACTCCCGGGAGTATTTGCCGATATCATGAGCTTCGCCGATGAACCGCCCGGCCTCTGCCGCACCGAACGCCGCAGCGAAACCGGCCGCCCGTTCCGCTGTACCTGACAGGTGCTCCTCTATCGTCTGGATGGTCCCGTCTTCCCTGATATGGGCGGCATATTCTTTCTTTTCCATTTCCAGCCTCACATGTCTCGTTTTTCTACATTGTAGACTATCCCACAGGCAAAGGACAAGTGACAATACTTAAACCGGCATTGCCTCCCGGGCCTATGCCGTTCCCTGAAGATGATCGGCTTCTTCGCCGGCAGCGATCTCACGGCCGCCGGCAAGTCTATGCTGACCTGGGTCACGGGCGGTTCCATCGGTATCGGTTATTTGCTCCCTGCCTTCATCCCCCTCTTCTTCTATTATAAGATTACCGATAAAGATGCGGAGCGCTACATTTCCGAAAACATAGTAAAAGCCGCTCAGAGATTTCTTCCCGAGCGGTCTGCCATTTCTCGTCTGAAAAAAGGTCTGCCACGGCGTTTTTGCCGGTGGCAGACCTTTTTATGCCGCGGCGTCCAGCATCGTGTCGATGAAGATGCCATATCCCCTGGTCGGATCGTTCACCAGCACGTGGGTCACGGCGCCCACAAGCTTGCCGTTTTGGATGATGGGGCTGCCGCTCATGCCTTGGACGATGCCGCCGGTCCGCTGCAGAAGCTCCGGGTCCGTCACATGCACGGTCAGGTCCCGGCCATTGCCGGCGGCCATGCCTGTGCGGGCGATCTCCACGTCATACTCCTCGATCTCCTGCCCCGCCACGCAGGCCAGGATGGTGGCCGGGCCCTTGTGCACGTCCTCCGGTCCGCCCACCGGCAGCGCCGGGCGCAGTCTGCCCAGGCTCCCGCTCATCACGCCGAAAATGCCGCAGGGGGTATTGCTGTTGATGCAGCCGACCACGTCCGAGGCGTCAAAACTGCCCGCCAATTCCCCGGGCGCGCCCACCGCGCCCCGCTTCACATTTACGATCCGGGCCCGGCACACATCCCCGTCCGCCACGGGCAGCAGCACGCCGGTCTCCGTGTCGTTCACGCCGTGCCCCAGAGCGCCAAAGGCCCCTGTGGCCGGGTCTATATAGGTCACCGTCCCGATGCCGGCCACGCCGTCCCGAAGCCACAGTCCCAGCCGCCGGCTGCCGTTCACATCCTCCGCCGGCGTCACCGTGACGCCCCGGTCCCGGCCGTCCCGCCGGACGGTCATTTCCACCGCGCCCCTGGAGCCGTCCACGATCTGGATCAGCTCCGCCGCCGTATCCACCGGGGCGCCGTTCACCGCGGTGATCACGTCCCCCGCTTTCAGTCCGGCGCTCTCCGCCGGGCATTTCGGTCCTTCCGCCGTATCCACCGGGGTCACGTCCGCCACCAGAACGCCCTTCATCTGGATCTGTATCCCCACCGTCTCGCCTACGGGGATCAGCGTCCCGTCCGCATAGGCCGTCACCGTACACACGGCCGTCAGTATCCACACTGCGGCCGCCGCGGGCAGCCGCATGATCCATCGCTTTCCCATTCGTTTCTTCCTCCCGTCTTTCTGCCGGCCCATTCAGTATGCGAGAAAGCGGGCTTTGAAACCGCGCTAAAATCTCTCTTTGCTTCCACCGCGCCCGGAGACGCTGCTGTCAGGCAGGTTTTCGGTCAGAGAGAAATTTTGACATATTGACTTGGCTCACATCATTTTTATGGTGTGCGGAGAAAGAAAAAATAGCATGGCAATTTTTGCGTGAAAAAACCGCTTCTTCCTTTTGAGAAGAAGCGGTCTTTGATTTTTCAAATGTTACGCCGCCGTGGGGGCGTCCTTTTTGTGGGTCAGGGTCTGGATGATGAAGATGCCCACCACCACGGCCAGGCCCACCACGTCGCTGACGGTGCCCGGATAGATGAGGAACAGGCCCGCCGCCAGGGCGACGATGCGCAGCACCCAGGGGACCGTGCCCTTGAAGTATCCCTGCAGGCCGATGCCCAGGGACACGATGCCCAGAATGGAGGTGATGACCACCTGGACCACCTGGAGGGCGTTGGTGTTCACCAGGAGCATGGACGGGTTCAGCGCAAAGATGTAGGGCACCACGAAGGCAGCAATGGCCAGCTTTGTGGCGTTGAAGGCCGTCTTCATGGGAGGGGCCTTGGCGATGGCGGAGCCGGCGTAGGCGGCCAGAGCCACCGGCGGGGTGATGTCCGCCACGATGCCGAAGTAGAACACGAAGAAGTAGGCTGCCACCGGCTCGATGCCGATGGACTTGTCGATCAGGATGGGAGCGCAGGTGGAGGCCATGATGCAGAAATTGGCGGTGGTGGGCACGCCCATGCCCAGGATGATGCAGCAGAACATGGTCAGCACCAGGGCGATCATGGCGTGGCCGCCGGACAGCTGTACCACCATGTTGATGAGCTTGGAGCCCAGACCGGTGGAGGTGACGCAGCCGGCCACCAGGCCCGCCATGGCGCAGGCCACGGCTACGGTGATGGTGCTCTTGGCCCCGGCTTCCAGGGCGTCGATGAACTTCCCAAAGGTCAGGTTGTCGGAGGTATCTGTGTTTTTCGTGGCCTTGTTGATGATGTTGTTCGCGATGCCCACCACGATGGTCACCACGATGGCGATGGCCGCGGACGCCTGCATGGAATTCTTGCCGGTGGAGACCAGGTACACCAGGATGACCAGCGGCAACAGCAGGTAGATCTTCGGCAGCAGCTTCGTGAACTTGGGCAGCTCGCTGCGGGGGATGCCCCGCAGGCCCAGCTTCTTGGCTTCCAGATGGACCACGATGTAGATGCCGGTGAAATAGAGCACCGCCGGCAGGATGGCCTTCAGGGCCACCTGACCGTAGGGCACGCCCATGTATTCGGCCATCAGGAAGGCCGCCGCGCCCATGATGGGGGGCATGATCTGTCCGCCGGTGGAGGCAGCCGCCTCCACGGCCCCGGCAAATTCTCCCTTGTAGCCGGTCTTCTTCATCATGGGGATGGTGACGGAGCCGGTGGTGACCGTGTTGCCCACGGAGGAGCCGGACACCATGCCGCACAGGGCAGAGGAGATGACCGCCACCTTGGCCGGACCGCCGGAGGAGGAGCCCGCCACGCAGTTGGCCAGATTGATGAAGAAATTGGAGATGCCTGTTCGCTCCAGGAACGCGCCGAAGATGATGAACACCACGATGTACTTGGAGCAGACGCTGATGGGGGTGTTCATCAGTCCGTCGGTGGCGTAGAACAAGTTATAGATGACCTTGCCGAACCGGACGTTGGAGAAGGTATAAATGAACAGCACGCCCACCACGCACAGGATGGGGATGCCCACGCACCGGCGGCACAGCTCGATCAGCACCAGGATGGATATGATGGCCATGACCACCATCTTGGGGTCCCGGGTGACCTTGCTGGCCAGGGAGATGATGGCCCTGGCATTGGCGGCGTAGTAGATGCAGGGGATGGCTCCGGCCAGCATCAAAATGATGTCGTACCAGGGCAGGGAGTTGACCTTCACATGGCCCTTTTTGATGGGGTAGTTCAGATAGCCGATCACGATGATGACGGCCAGGAAGATCATCATCTTCTGCTGACTCATCAGGCTCCGGAAGATGTCCAGATGGACCACCGCCAGCGCCTTGTCCGGCAGCGTCACCCAGATGCAGTAAAACGAGACAAGGGCCTCGAATATCCGCAGGACCTTCTGGGGGGTCCCCTCCCAGACCCGGGTGTTGGATTCCCGGTCATATTTTTTCATGACCGCTTCCACATCGGCGGCGGTGCCGGTGGCGGTGTCGACCTCGGGTGCCGTTTTGTTCTTCTCTTCTGACGCCATGGGAACTCCTTTCTCTCACTGCGGGATACATGGCCGCGCGCCGGGAGCGGTGCGCGGCCATCTGTCCCGCAAAAGGCCGATAATTTCAGGGCGCCGCGGCGGGCAGGCCCGCCGCGGCAGCATTTTTATTGCAGCAGATTCCGATTACTCCGCTTCCTTCACAGGAAGGTCTTCGAAGCCCTTCTCGGCGAAGTACTTGGCAGCGCCGGGATGATAGGGCACGGAGGTGACGGAGGTGGCGAACTCCAGGCTCAGCTCGCTGGCCTTGTCGTGGGCCAGGTCGTCCAGGTTCTCGAACACGGTGGACACGAAGTTGTACACATCGTCCTCGGACACGCTGTCGTTGGCGATGACGACCGCGCCGATGGCCACGGTGGTCACGTCCTCATCGGTGCCGTAGGCGTCCTTGGAGATGACGTTCTTGCTGTAGTAGGGGGAGCTCTCGGTCAGCTTGTCGATGTGCTCGTCGTCCAGGTTCACCAGATAGACGTCATTCTGAGCAGCCAGGGAGGTGACGGCATTGGTGGGAGCGCCGGCCACGATGAAGGCGGCGTCGATGGAGCCGTCCTGCAGGGCCTCGGTGGACTCGTCGAAGCTCTTGAACTCGGCCTTGATGTCATCCTCGGTCAGGTCATAGGCGCCCAGGATGTCGATGGCGTTGAAGTAAACGCCGGAGCCGGCAGCGCCGATGGAAACGCTCTTGCCCTCCAGGTCAGCCACGGACTTGATGTCGGGATCCAGGGTGACGATCTGCACCTGCTCCATGTACATGGCAGCCACGGTGGAGAAGTCGGAATAGGCCTCGTTGAACAGGCGCTCGCCGTTGTAGCCGTAAGCCATGACGTCGGACTGGACGAAAGCCAGCTGGGCGTCGTCCATCTCCAGGGCCTCGATGTTGGCCTTGGATCCGTCAGAGGTGACGGCGGTGACGGTGGTATCGGTCATGTCGCCCACCTTCTGGGCCAGCACGCCGCCGAAGGCATAGTAGGTGCCGGCAGGGCCACCGGTGGTGAAGATCAGGTCATCGGCCGCGAAGGCGACAACGCCCAGGCTCATGACCATGGTCAGTGCCAGGACCAGCGCAAGAAACTTTTTCATGTGTGTATCCTCCTGTATGTTATTTTTCCATATGTTTGCATTTTTCGATTCCCGAATCTGCAATGCATGCCCATTATATGCGGGTTTTTCCGATTTTTCAAGGAGAAAATGAAATTTACCATTTTTAAAATTTCAAAATCATCAATTCCCACGATATCTCCCGCTCTCTCCCGCGATTTTTGGTGGATTTGTACAACCCACGCCGCTCCCGGGCACATCATTGACTTTTTCCTTACACGTTATATAATGAGAATAGAATGAAAAACAGCAACTGAGGAGGAACCGATCATGACATACGACGAGATCCTTACCGCTGCCCGGGGCCAGGTAGGGCCCTTCTGCAAGGTCTGTCCGGTGTGCAACGGCGTGGCCTGCGGCAACACCGTTCCCGGCCCGGGCTGCAAGGCTCCCAACAATACCGCCGCCCGTAACTATGCCAAGTGGCAGGAGGTCCTCGTCAACATGGACACCCTCTGCGGCCACGAGCCTGCCGACACCTCCTTCCGGCTGTTCGGCTGGGACTTCAAGGCACCCATTTTCGCCGCGCCCCTGGGGGGCTTGACGCTCCACTACGGCGACAAACACACCGACTTCACCTACAACAGCATCCTGGTGCCCGCTGCGGCGGAGTACGGCATCGCCGCCTTCACCGGCGACGGGGTGGACCCGGAGATCATGAAGAGCTCCGTGCAGGATAT
>CANRNU010000010.1 GCA_947632005.1 uncultured Oscillospiraceae bacterium
CGGCGGAAGTCGTTGATGAAGTACTCCGACTCCTCGAAGGTGATGCCGATGGCGGCGAACACCACCGCGAAGCTCTCATCGGTGCCAAGCACCCTCGCCTGCCGGGCGATCTGGGCGGCCAGAGCCGCGTGGGGCAGACCGGAGCAGGAGAAGATGGGCAGCTTCTGGCCACGGACCAGGGTGTTCAGCCCGTCGATGGTGGACACGCCCGTCTGGATGAACTCGGCGGGGTAGGCACGGGCGGAGGGGTTCATGGGCAGGCCGTTGATGTCCTCATACTTCTCCGGCAGGATGGCGGGGCCCCCGTCGATGGGCTCGCCCATGCCGTTGAAGACCCGGCCCAGCATGTCCTCGCTGACGCCCAGCTGCAGAGGATGGCCCAGGAAACGGACCTTGGACCCGGCCAGGTTGATGCCCTGGGCGCTCTCGAACAGCTGCACCACGGCCACGTCGCCGTCCACCTCCAGGACCTTGCAGCGGCGCTTCTCCCCGTTGGGCAGCTCGATCTCCGCCAGCTCGTCGTAGGTGACGCCCTCCACGTCCTTGACCATCATCAGAGGGCTCGCGATCTCACTGATCGTCTGATATTCCCGGATCACTGGTCCTCACCTCCCGCTGTCAGCTTCTGGATATCGTCTTGCATGGCTTTCTCGATCTTATCATATTCTGCCGCATAGGACTCGGGGGCGGCCATCTTGGCGCGGCCCACCAGCTCCCGGGCGGGAATGGCGAACAGACCCTCCAGCCCGGCACCCTTGGCCATGGCCTCCCGGCACAGCTCGTCATAGCGGATGATGAGCTTCAGCAGCCGGAACTGCTTGTCATAGGAGGAGTAGGCGTCCTCGTCCACGAAGGCGTTCTGCTGCAGGAAATCCTCCCGGAGCATCTTGGCGGTCTCCAGGGTCATCTGGTCGGCGGCGGACAGGCTGTCCCGGCCCACCAGCTTGACGATCTCGTTGAGGCTCTCCTCCTCCTGGAGGATGGCCAGGGCCTTCTCCCGCAGGGCCATGAAGCCGGGGAACTGCTCGTCGTACCACTCCTTGAGGGTGTCCACATACAGGCTGTAGGAGGTCAGCCAGTTGATGGCGGGGAAGTGGCGGGCGTAGGCCAGGGAGCTGTCCAGGCCCCAGAACACCTTGACGATGCGCATGGTGGACTGGCTGACGGGCTCGGAGGTGTCGCCGCCCGGAGGGGACACGGCGCCGATGGCGGTGATGGAACCCTGACGGCTGCCGGAGCCCAGGCACTCCACCACGCCGGCCCGCTCGTAGTACTGGGCCAGACGGCTGGCCAGGTAGGCGGGGTAGCCCTCCTCACCGGGCATCTCCTCCAGACGGCCGCTCATCTCGCGCAGGGCCTCGGCCCAGCGGGAGGTGGAGTCGGCCAGGACGGCCACGTCATAGCCCATGTCCCGGAAGTACTCGGCGATGGTGATACCGGTGTAGATGCTGGCCTCCCGGGCCGCCACGGGCATGTCGGAGGTGTTGGCGATGAGGACGGTCCGCTGCATCAGGCTCTCCCCGGAACGGGGGTCCTTCAGCTCGGGGAACTCCATCAGCACGTCGGTCATCTCGTTGCCGCGCTCGCCGCAGCCGATATAGACCACGATGTCCACGTCGGACCACTTGGCCAGCTGGTGCTGGACCACGGTCTTTCCGCTGCCGAAGGGGCCGGGCACAGCAGCCGTGCCGCCCTTGGCGATGGGGAACAGAGTATCGATGACCCGCTGGCCGCTGTTCATGGGCCGGCTGGGCATATATTTGTGCTTATAGGGCCGGGCCACGCGCACAGGCCACTTCTGCATCATGGCCACCTGGTGCTCCGCGCCCTTGTCGTCCTTGACGACGGCCACGGTCTCGTCCACGGTGTACTTGCCGTTGGAGATGGACTGGATCACGCCGGCCACCCCGGGAGGCACCATGATCTTGTGGAGGATGGCGGTGGTCTCCTGGACCGTGCCCAGCACGTCGCCGGCCTTGACCACGTCGCCCTTCTTGGCGGTGGCCTTGAAGTCCCACTGCTTCTTCCGGTTCAGGCTGGCCACCTCCACGCCACGGGCGATGGTATCGCCGGTGGCGTCCCGGATCTCGGTCAGGGGCCGCTGGATGCCGTCGTATATATTGGTCAGAAGCCCCGGCCCCAGCTCCACGCTCAGGGGGGTGCCGGTGGTCTCCACCTGCGCCCCGGGCCCCAGGCCGGAGGTCTCCTCATAGACCTGGATGGAGGCGCTGTCCCCCTTCATCTGGAGGATCTCGCCGATCAGCCGCTGGCTGCCCACACGCACCACGTCGGACACGTTGGCGTCCGCCAGGCCGGTGGCCACCACCAGCGGGCCGGAAACTTTTGTGATCGTTCCGCTCATGCTTCAACCTTCTTTCGGTAAATTTTGCTTTCCCAAGAAGGGGAAAATCAGGACCTGCTTTCACAGGCGGGATATGCTGCCCGGGGATATAGGTTCAAAGGATATTGGCGCCCACAGCCCGCTCCACCGCGGCCTGGAGGGCCGACTGGCCCAGCCCCAGGGAGCCGTCTTTGCCGGGGATGAGGATGACCGCCGGACGGGGCACGTCCTTGAACCGGTCGATGTCCGCTTTCAGAGCCTCCGCCAGATTTTCCTCCAGGTAGATGATGGCGTACTCATCCGGCTGGTCAGGCTTGGTGATGCGTTTGAATATCTCATGGGCCTCGGCCGCCTCCCGCACGGGGAAGGTGTCCAGTCCCAGGGCTTTGAACCCGATGACTGTGTCCGGCCCGCCGATGACTGCGATCTTATACATAGCTGTCACGCAACCTTTCCCGCAGCGTGTCCGGGGCGGCGCCGCCCCGCTTGCCCAGAAGGACCATCCGGGCCGCTGTGATCTCCGCCTCCAGGCTGGCCAGATATGCCACCGCCACCTCCGGGCCGAAGGGCACCTGCTTGGCCGCCGTGAGAAAATCGGTCAGCACGTTGTCACAGGCCTGCTCAAAGGCCGCCAGGGGCGCGCCGCCGATGGCCTGCTGCCCCAGCTCCGCACACCGGGCCAGAGCCCGGTCGTGGAATATCTCCGTCACGCCCTCCGCATAGGCCCGGCAGACCCGCTCCGGAGACACGTTGCCCCCGTCGATCACCGCTGTGCGCAGAAGGCCCTCGTCCATATGCCCCCGGATGCAGCGCACCGCGCTGCGCAGGTTCGCGATATCGATGGTCAGACGCACGTAGGACGTATAAAAGCCCGTGGACAGCTGCCCGGTCAGATCCAGCATCTCCCCGAAATAGGCCTTATCCAGGCCCATATCGGAAAGCTGGGGGTTGCCGGTGCGGGCCAAGGTGGTCCGGGCCTCCCGAATGGCGTCCGCCAGGGCGGCGGGCACATCCCGCCAGCTGTCCTCGGCATAGGCCGCCGTCAGCACGGCGGGCGCCACCCGACCGCAGCCGGACAGCAGCCGCTCCCGGTCCCGGGGACTGCCCTCGCCCTTTACCAGCACCTTGGCGTTGTGGTAGTCGTATTTCACGCGGTAGGCGGTCACGATCTCCTTCTCCGGGCAGAGCTTTTCAAACTCGTCCAGGAACGCGGTCCGCCGGGCCTGGAACGCCTCCTCCAGCTGGGCGTCGGACGCCCCCGCCAGATCGGGAAAACCGCACTCCGTCAGGACCCGGGCGGCCTCGTCGAAGTCCGCCGCCTCCACCATCTGCTCCAGCCGCTTGGCGCCCAGGAGGGAATTCTCCCTGGCCCGGATGTATGTGGACAGGAACAGGTATTCAGTACTTTTCACTTTTGACAAGTTATTTCCCCCTTGTCAAGTCGTCGTAGCTCGCTGCCGCAAGCCTCCCCTGCCGCAAGCGGCAAGGCTAGGATACGGCGCGGCTTCCTCTCCCCGCGCCAAACGCTCGTACCCTGCGGGCACTTCGCCGGTTTGCCGTGGGGCCCCAGATCATTTTACGCAAACAGCGCCGCCGCCACCTCGGAGGCCATGTCCTCCCGGACCTGGGCCATGAGGGCCTCCACGGTGCAGTTGACGGACACGCTGCCCTGCCGGACGATGAGTCCCCGGCTGAAGGTCCCCTCTTCCTGGGAGAGGGTGAGGCCCGCCGTCTTGCCGGCAGCCTTCAAGGCGGCGTTGGCCGCGTCCACGACCTTCCTGCCGCAGGCGGCTCTGTCCGCGGCGGAGAGAACGACCTGCTCCGTGCCGGTGTCGGCGGCCCGGGCGGCCAGTGCGGCCAGGAAGGACACATACTCGTCTCCCTCCAGGGCATTCAGCCTGGCCTCCGCCTTGTCGAAGGCCTCCGCCACCAGGGACTGTTTGAAGCTCAGAACGCTCTTGCGGGCCTCCATATCGGCGGTCTTGGCCAGGCGCTGTACCCGGTCCTCCGCGGCGGCCACGCCCTGCCGGACCTTCTCCCAGTAGCCCTCCCGGGCCTGCTTCTCCCCATCCGCCCGGATGGCGTCGCACTGGGTCTTGGTCTGGCCGGTGATGCGGGCGGCGTCCGCCACGGCGTCCGTCTCGATACGGGCCGTGATCCTGTCGATGCCGTTCATAAGACGCTTCCTCTCCCGGCTCAGGCGCTGATATTGATGATCATCAGCATGGAGGCCAGCAGGGACAGGATGGCGTAGAACTCCACGGTGATGCACAGCACCATGCCCTTGGACCAGTCGTCGGGCTTCTTGGCCAGGATGTTGATGGAGCCGGCGGCCACGCGGCCCTGGGCGATGGCGGAGAACAGGCCGCCCAGCGCCATGGGAAGGCACGCGGCGAAGTACTGCAGGCCCTGGGCGATGCTCAGCTCGGGCAGGGAGCCGCTGAGAAGGCCCATGCGGAACACGGCGAAGAACCACACCACCAGGCCGTACAGGCCCTGGGTGCCGGGGATGACCTGCAGGATCAGGACCTTACCGAACTTGCCGGGGTCCTCACACAGCAGACCGGTGCCCGCCTCGCCGGCGATGCCGGTGCCCTTGGCGGAGCCGATGCCGCTCAGAACTGCCGCCAGACCCGCGCCCAGCAGCGCCAGTGCCAAGCCATAGTTGATCATTGTATTGTCCTCCTTATTCTTTGACGATGTCTACGAAATTCGATTTTATATCTAAGGGACGGAAAGGCTTGCCGCCGTCCTCATAGAACTTGTTGAAGAACTCCAGGCACTGCAGACGCAGGTCATGCACATAGCAGCCCAGCAGGTTCAGCGCAAAGTTCAGGGCGTTGCCCACCATGGAGATGAGCACGAAGATGACGATGTTGCCGGGGATGGCTCCCAGGGTGTTGAATACCTGGGCGATGACGCTGCCCGCCAGCATCAGGGCCATGAGACGGGAGTAAGAGAGGATGTCGCCGAAAAAGCCTGTCACATGGTTATAGAGCGAACCGAAGATGCCGGTGATCTTGCCCATGCCCTTGCCGGTGATGATGGGCCCGGCGATCACCATGACCAGCCCTGCGTACAGCACGATGTTGGTGTGCAGCAGGAACATGCACCCCAGCCCCAGGAAGACCACCCACCAGGTGACCTCCTCGAACACCGCGTCCAGCACCTGGCCGGCCTTGATCTTCCGGATGAAGCTCACCGCCATGCCGGTGATGATGTGCACCAGGCCCAATGCCATGGAGCCGATCAGGATGGACAGGGTGTCGTCCAGCGGTGTGAACAGACTGGGCAGGGCGAAGTCCTTCCCGCTGGTGAGCTTCACCACCTGGGTGAGGAAGTCGCCGAAGAAGCCGCCGGTGACGGCGCCGAAGAGGAACGTGCTCACGCCGCCCATCAGCAGCAGCCCGGACATGTAGCCGATCATCCCCCGGGGACGGGACTTCTTCAGCACCAGCCCCAGGATGATCATCAGGATGCCATAGCCCATGTCCGCCATCATCATGCCGTAGAACAGGATGAAGAACGGGAACATCAGCGGGTTGGGGTCCACGCCGGTATAGGCCGGCAGGGAGTACATCTCCGTGACCATGTTCATGGGCTTGGTGATGAAATTGTTTTTCAGCTTCACCGGCACGTCGGGATATTCGTCCTCTGCCGGGTCCAGGAACTCCCAGGCACAGTCGAAGCTCCGGAAGCACTTGGTCAGTTCATCCACCGCCGGGGCGGGACACCAGCCCTCCAGGGCCACGATGCTGTCCGTTCCCCGGAGCTTTTCCGCCGCCTCCGCCTGGGCGACCCGGGTGGCCAGCCTATCGGCGGTCAGGCGCAGGTAAAAGGTCCTGTCCTTCTCCTGGGCGATGCGGTCCGTCAGATTTTTGCTGCGTACATCCAGGTTTTCCAGCTCCCGCTTTCTGGCGGCGATGTTGTCGCTGGCCGTGCCGGTGACGCCGGGGAAGGTGACCGGCGTGCAGCCCACGGAGCGCATGGCGTCCAGAACGGCGGGCATATCCTCCTTGAGGGCGATGACCAGGAAGTTCTTCTGCTGCTCGTCCTGGCTGACCAGGATGAGCTGCACGTCCTCCGTGGCGCTTTCCGCCGCGTCGGCCACAGCCTCCATATCCACCAAAGCGGGGACCGTAGCCAGGACCAGGCCGCAGGTCTTGGTGCCGGCCGTCTCCAGGGGCATGTCCAGGGCCTCCCAGGGCCGCAGGGACTCGATCTCATCCCGGATGCGGGTCTGGTCGGCGGCCACGCGCCGGAGCTTCGCCTCCCAGCCGTTGATGTGCCGGGCCAGGGCCAGATCCTCCGCCAGCGACTGCTCGTCCAAAAAATCGTCCTCCGCCACCAGAGGGCGGGGGGACAGGAGTTTTTTCTTCTCCGGGGCATACTGGTCCATGACCTTCAGGGCGGCGGTCAGCTCCGCCTCCTGGTTCCGGGCGTCTGTCAGTCCCGCCCGTTCCGGCCGCAGCAGCGCCGCGGCCTCCGGGTCGGAGAGCATCCACTCCGGCTCCCGGATCTCTACGCAGCCCAGACGCAGAAGCTGACGCATCAGCTCGTCCCGCTGTTCCCGCAGGGCGAGCACACGCAGCTTTTTCATCTTGACAATGGCCATCAGCCGTTCACGATCCTTTCCACGATCTTATCCACGACCTCGTCCATCTTCCGGTCGGCACGGGCCTTCATGGCCGCCTGCCGGTTGCGGGTATTGGACGCCAGGACGCCCGCGTCCTCCTTTGCCTTCTCGTCGGCCTTGCGGATCAGGTCCTTGATCTCCGCCTCGGCCTTGCTGTCCGCCGCAGCGGCCATGACCTTCACGGCCTCCTCGGCCTCCTGCACGGACTTCTTGGCCTCCGCCTGCGCGGCAGCCCGGATCTGGCGGGCCTTTTCCTCCGCCAGGGCAATGGTATCCAGCGCCTCCAAAGACATGTACGATACACCTCCAAACCTTTTCGGCTCAGAATCAACCACAATATACTAGATATAGTAATTTTACCTACCTAATAATACACGGACTTTGTGAATGTTGCAACAGTTTTTTTGTTTCCCGCGGCCTTTTTTATCCGGATATCCCAGCCGGGCGCTCACACGCCTGTCAGGGCCTCCTTCGCCTCCCGTCCGGCGCTTCGGGCCAGCAGCTTCAGTGCCTCCGCCGCCGCGTCCCGGGTGGCGTCGTCCATGCCCGCCACGGACCGGATAAAACTCCAGGCGGTGTCGAACCAATTCTCCTTCATCTCATGCATGGTGGAGAAGTTGGTGTCCGTGAGCACGGTATAGATCACATCCGCGAACTGCTCGAACTGTTCCGGCGCCATGTCCTGCGTCCACTCCCGGACGGTACCGGCCACGAACTGGCTGGGGCCTGTCACTGTCTCCAGACACACGAAGGAGGGGCCGTACACCTCCCAGGAGTACACGTCGTGCTGCATGAGCCCCGTATTGTCGCTGTGGACCACCGTGTGGCCCTCCGGGTGACCCAGGAGCATGCCCACCACGGAAAACTGGGGGACGTAGGTATGGACCCGGCCTGAGATGCTCTGATAGCCGTCCTTTTCCAGGATGTCCCCGTAAAAGCCCGGCCCGTCGTAGTTGTACACGGCGTCGATGCGCTCCTGGACCTCCGCCCCGCAGAAGGCCCCGGCATACAGCGCCAGATTGCCGCCCTTGGAGTGGCCGCACAGGATGAGCCGGCCGGCCACCTTCTCCGCCACCCGCCGGACGTACTCCACCGCCATCTCCTGGCCCGGGACCGGGCAGCGGAAGGACATGTTCATGTCCTCCTTCCAGCCGACCACCGTGTTGTCCGTGCCCCGGAAGACCAGGGCATACAGGCCCTCGGACAGCTGCACCGTGATGGCGGCGAACTGGGTCTGGAGCACCTCATCCAGCTTGCAGCCGAAAAAGCCCACGGACAGGTCCCCGAATCGCTTCGAGGCCGCCATGGCCGGCAGCAGCTCTCCGTCCCGCAGACGCCACCGATCCCCGGTGCGCAGCGTCTCGTCCGCCTCGGCGGACGCCGCCAGCTCCCGGACGTTCACGAATCCCGCCGGCATCGGCTGTTCCAGGTACTCAAAGGGCGCATAAGCGAACCGGGCCAGGATCATCCCGTCGATCTCCTGGAACGGCGCCTGGTCAAAGCCCAGATCCCCCCGCCAGGACAGATAGTCAAACAAGTCCGTCATGGTCGTGTCTCCTTTCAAAGGCAGTTCTCACAGTAGGCTGCCGCGTCGAACAGGTCCAGGCCGCTGTCCTTTTTCAGATACAGCGGATGGTGGGGGTGGCCCCTCCGGGACCGGGCCCCGGCGGTGTACCACACCGCCCCGTACCGGCGGCCGGCGTCGATCATATCCAGCAGGCAGTCTCTCAGATAGTCCCGGGTCTCGATGATGTTCCCCCAGGCGGCCCAGACCGCCGGGGCGGGCCCGCCGTGGGACAGCACATACTCGAACGCCGCCATGTTCTCCCGGTGCAGCCGGGGGTCCATCTGCCGGTCCATGTCCGCCGGCCTGGTGGCCCGCTGGGCGTAGACGTTGAACATGACGAAGCTGTCGAAGCCGTTCCCCGCCGCGATGCGCTCCACGCTCTTGAGGGTGTTGTCCAGATGCTCCGGCTCCGCGGTGGAGGGATTGATGCCGATGCAGATGAGGGGCTTTTCGCCCCGGGTGCCCAATATGTACCGGTAGTCGGCGTAAAAGTCCGGCACATACAGCCACTTTTCGGGGTCATAAGCTCCGGACCGACCGGAGCGCGCAAACGCCTCGGCAAAGGTCAGTATCTCCTGCTCCGCTGTGGGCGCAGACGGTATATGCATCTCATCGCCTCCCCTTCGGCATCCATTATAATTGGGCTTTCCCAAAAACGCAACACGGAAAGGACGAAGAGGGGGCGCTTGAGAGGGCGGGGCCCGCCTCAGATCAGATGACAAGCCGCCCAGCGGCGTTTTTTGGAGCGGCCATCCGCTCCATAATTGACAGAGGCAAAAAAGGGAAGTAAAATCAACAGAAAACAGGAAGGAGGCGGACGCTGGGTGAAGCCGGAGATATTGGCCCCCGCAGGCGGGGCGGAACAGCTCCTGGCGGCGGTCCGCTGCGGGGCGGACAGCGTGTATCTGGGCGCGGACGCCTTCAACGCCCGGCGAAATGCCGCCAACTTCACCTTTGACCAGCTCACCGAGGCCGTCCGGTACTGCCACACCCACGGGGTGAAGGTCTATGTGACCGTGAACACCCTGGTGATGGACCATGAGCTGGCCCCGCTGGAGCAGACCGCGGACGCCGTCGCCCGGGCCGGGGCCGACGCCGTCATATTGCAGGACATGGCCGCCCTGCGGCTGTTCTCGGAAAAATATCCGACCCTGCACCGGGCCGCCTCCACCCAGACCGCCGTCCACAACGCCGACGGGGCCCGGTTCCTCCAGGACGTAGGCTTCGACAGCTTCGTTCTGGCCCGGGAGCTGTCCCTGACGGAGATGGAGGCCGTCTGCGCCGCCGTCTCCATCCCGGCGGAGGCCTTTGTCCACGGGGCCCACTGCATGAGCCTGTCCGGGACCTGCTACCTATCCGCCATGCTGGGAGGCCGCAGCGGCAATCGGGGCCTGTGCGCCCAGCCCTGCCGGCTGGACTGGAAGTGCGGCGGCGGAGACCACGTACTGTCCCTGAAGGACATGAGCCTCGTCCGCCACATCGCCGCTCTCCGGGACGCGGGGGTGGCCGCGCTGAAGATCGAGGGGCGGATGAAGCGGCCCGAGTATGTGGCCGCCGCCGTCACCGCCTGCAAAAACGCCCGGATGGGAGATCCCGTTGACGAGAACACACTGACGGCGGTGTTCTCCCGCAGCGGCTTCACCGACGGATACCTCACGGGGAAGCGGGATGGGAGGATGTTCGGCTTCCGGACGAAGGAGGACGTGACCGGGGCGGAAAAGGTCCTGCCCCAGCTCGCGGCCCTTTACCGGAAGGAGACGCCCCTGGTCCCGGTGGACATGGCCCTTTCCGTGACGGAGTACGCCTCCCGGCTGACCGTCGCCGACGGGACATACACCGTGACCGCAGAGGGTCCCGCCCCGGAGCCCGCCCGGACCCGTGCCCTGGACGCAGCACGGGCGCAGGAGAACCTCTCCAAGACCGGCGGGACGCAATATTATGTAAACTCTTTCCATTCGGACATCGCCCCCGGTCTGACCCTCCCCGCCTCCGCCCTCAACGGCCTGCGGCGGGTGGCCCTGGCAAAGCTGGAGGCCGCCCGGGGCCAGGTCCCGGCCCCGGAGCCCAGGCCCTACGCCCCTGTCGCGCCTATCCGGCGGGAGCACCCCGTCCCCGCCCCTCTCTGGGCCCGGTTCTTCCGGGCGGAACAGATTTGCCGGCCCGAGGCCCTGGAGCGGCTCATTCTGCCGCTTTCCCAGCTCACCTCCGCCCTGCTGGCGGAACACGGGGAAAAGCTCGTCGGCGAGCTGCCCGCCGTGCTGTTCCCGGAGGACGAGCCAGCCCTGGAGGCCCGCCTCCTATCCCTCCAAAGGGCCGGGCTGCGGGAGGTCTGGACAGACAATATCTACGGAATAGAACTGGGAAAGCGCCTGGGCCTCACCGTCCGGGGCGGCTTTGGACTGAACATTCTGAACGCCCAGGCTCTTGATTTTTATGGAAACCAAAATCTCGCCAGTCTGACGGTCTCCTTCGAGCTGCCCGTGAAGCGGGTGCGGGCGCTGGACTGTCCGGTCCCCTGGGGGATCGCGGTCTATGGCCGGCTGCCCCTGATGCAGCTGCGGAACTGTCCGGTCCGGGCCAACCTGGGCTGCGACCGGTGCGGCGGCCAAGGCGTGCTCACGGACCGGCGGGGCGCCGCATTCCCGGTGGAGTGCGGGGAGAGGCGGTCTGCCTCCCTGCTCAACAGCGTGCCCCTGCACATCGCTGGCCGGGACGATCCCGGCGACTTCCGTCTGCTGTGGTTCACCCGGGAGACGGCGGCGGAGTGCGCCGCGGTCATGGGGGAGTTTCTGACCGGACGGCCCTCGGAGAGGCCCCGGACCGGCGGGCTCTACTACCGGGAGCTTTTATGACGCCGTTGCTTTTTCGTCTTTGGGGCGGGGCTCCCGCCCTCCTGGAGCGCTCTGTCGCATAATGAACAAGCTGCGGCTTATATACATGGAAATGATACGATGATAAGGAGACGGGCGATGGGGCTTTGGGATCTGTTCATACTGGCGCTGGGTCTTTCCATGGACGCCTTTGCGGTGAGCATCTGCAAGGGGCTGGGCTTGGGGAAGATCCGGCTGAAGCACATGTGCCTGGCTGGGGCCTGGTTCGGCGGGTTCCAGGCGCTGATGCCCCTGATCGGCTTTTATCTGGGCCGGTTCTTCGCCGACATCATCACCGCCTATGACCACTGGATCGCCTTCCTCCTGCTGGCCGTGATCGGCGGGAAGATGATCTGGGAGGCCCTGGACAGCGACGGACCGGAGGACGTGGACGCCGCCATGGACCCCAAGACCATGTTCATCCTGGCCGTGGCCACCAGCATCGATGCGCTGGCGGTGGGCGTCACCTTCGCGTTCCTGGAGGTGGACATCCTGCCGGCGGTGCTGTTCATCGGATGCACCACGTTCCTGTGCTCGGCGGTGGGCGTGAAGGTGGGCAGCGTCTTTGGCGCCAAGTATAAGCAAAAGGCGGAGCTGGCCGGCGGCGGGGCGCTCATACTCATCGGTCTAAAACTCCTGCTGGAGGGCCTTGGGATTTTGTGACAATTGCCGGGGGATATCCCCGTTGTAAATGACCGCAAAAATGTGTATAATTCATTAAAATACTACAGAAGAAGCGAGGCGCGCGGCATGGACGAGAACACGAAAAACTTCATCCTGGACTTTGTGACAGAGGACATCGGCCCCGGAGGCCGGTTCGAGGGCATGCAGGTACACACCCGCTTCCCGCCGGAGCCCAACGGCTATCTGCACATCGGCCACTGCAAGGCCCTGTGCATCGACTTTGGCACGGCGGAGCGCTTTGGGGGCATCACCAACCTGCGCATGGACGACACCAACCCCGCCAAGGAGGACACCGAGTATGTGGACGCCATCCAGGAGGACATCCACTGGCTGGGCTTCGACTGGGGCGACCGGTTCTTCTATGGCAGCGACTACTTTGAGAAGACCTATGAGCTGGCGGAGGGCCTCATCAAAAAGGGCCTGGCCTATGTGTGCGAGCTGACCCCGGAGCAGTTCCGGGAATACCGGGGCGACGTGGGCACTCCCGCCCGGAGCCCCTGGCGGGACCGGCCCATTGAGGAAAGCCTGGACCTGTTCCACCGGATGCGGGACGGGGAATTCCCCGAGGGGAAATATACCCTCCGGGCCAAGATCGACCTGGCCAGCGGCAACTTCAACATGCGGGACCCGGTGCTCTACCGCATCCGGTACATCGAGCACCACCGCCAGGGCACCAAGTGGTGCGTGTTCCCCATGTACGACTTCGCCCACCCCATCCAGGACGCCCTGGAGGGCATCACCCACAGCCTGTGCTCCCTGGAGTATGAGGACCACCGGCCCCTGTACGACTGGGTGATCCAGCACACGGACGTGCCCAGCCAGCCCCGGCAGATCGAGTTCAGCCGCCTGGGCATCAACTACACGGTCATGAGCAAGCGGAAACTCCGCAAGCTGGTGGAGGAGCACTACGTCTCCGGCTGGGACGACCCCCGCATGCCCACCCTGTGCGGCCTGCGCCGCCGGGGCTATACCCCCGCGTCCATCCGGACCTTCATCAATCGCATCGGCGTGAGCAAAGTCAACAGCACGGTGGAATACTCCTTCCTGGAGCACTGCCTGCGGGAGGAGCTGAACCTGACCGCCCCCCGGCGGATGGCGGTGCTGCGGCCCGTGAAGCTGGTGGTGACCAACTATCCGGAGGGCCAGACCGAGACCTTCCAGATTGAAAACAACAATCTGGACGAGTCTGCCGGCACCCGGCCCGTGACCTTCTCCCGGGAGCTCTGGATCGAATCCGAGGACTTCCTGCCCGCGCCGGTGCCTAAGTATAAGCGCCTCTACCCCGACGGCCCGGAGTGCCGCCTGAAGGGCGCGTATCTTGTGAAGTGCACCGGCTATGAGACCGACGAGAACGGCCAGGTGACCGTCTTCTGCCAGTATGACCCGGATTCCCGGGGCGGGGACCCCGCCGATGGCCGGAAGGTCAAGGGGGGCACCATCCACTGGGTGAACGCCGCCGACTGCGTGGACGCGGAGGTGCGGCTGTACGACAACCTGTTTGCCGACCCGGAGCCCGACGCGGCGGAGAACTTCCTGGACTGCCTGTCCGACCACTCCCTGGAGGTGCTCACCGGCTGCAAGGCGGAGCGGGCCCTGGAAACCGCCCAGGCGCCGGAGAGCTTCCAGTTCCTGCGCACCGGCTATTTCGCCGTGGACAACAAGGACTCCGCCCCCGGCCACCTGGTCTTCAACCGGGCCGTGGCATTGAAGGACAGCTTCAAACCCAAGGGGTAAAATAGAAAACAATAGAATGACCCCCGCGGTGCATGTCGCACTGCGGGGGCCTGCGTTTCATTTTTCCGGCATGTACCAATAGGAATTGAATCCATACAGATATGTCCGCGCGCCCCGGGGCATCTGGGTCACGGCGTTGAACACGTTGTAGAGGTCCCCCGCGCCCATCCCGATACACAGTGTCCCGAAAGCCAGGAGGAACGCCAGCTTTGGAAACAGCATCCCCGCCGCGTAAGGAATGAACCCAAACACGATATTGGGCAGAAGGGACATGAAGACGAACCGGCCCCGGCTCATGGTCTCAGGTCCCGTCACGAACAGCAGGCCCTGGGCCAGGTCGGTATAGAGATACCCGTCCTCCCGGAAGCAGACCGCGTGCAGCAGCTCGTGGGGCAGCAGTGTCAGCAGCGGGGCGATACAGCCCAGCGGCAGCTGCCACCGGGGGCCCGCGGCCAGATATGGCCGGCACCGGATCACCGCCGGCACGCCCAGCAGAAGGATGAGCACGATGCACAGGCCGTTGGCGATCAGCGCCATCTTTTTGCTGCTCCCGGCCTCCCGGAACTTCACCGCCCCGGGCATGTGCTCCCCGTGGGGGAGGGACGCAGGGTCCAGGTCATATTTGCCCCGGTAGTGCAGCTTCATGCCGTTCTCATCCCTCCGCCTTCTGCTTGAGCTGATAGAGCAGATTCAAAGCCTCCAGGGGGGTGATGGTGTTCAGGTCCAGGTCCCGCAGCTCCCGGGCCAGCTCCCCGCCGGCCACATCCAGCATGGATACCTGCTCCTGGGCCGGCGCCGCGGCGGGGGCGGGCAGGTCCATGCCCGCGCCGCCTTTCTCCAGCTCGGTCAGATACTGCTTGGCCTTTTTGATGACCAGGTCCGGCACCCCCGCCAGCTTGGCCACCTCGATGCCGTAGCTGTCGTCGGCGCTGCCGGAGACGATCTTCCGGAGGAAAATGAGCGTTCCCCCCTGCTTTTTCGCGGTGATATTGTAATTCTTCACCCCGTCCAGGGTGCCCTCCAGGGCGCTGAGCTCGTGGTAATGGGTGGCGAACATGGTCCGGGCCCCCAGCTTCCGCCTGTCGGCGCAGTATTCCAGCATGGCCCGGGCAATGGCCATGCCGTCGAAGGTGGAGGTGCCCCGGCCGATCTCGTCCAGGATGAGAAGGCTTGCGCCGGTGGCGTGGCGGAGGATATTGGCCATCTCCGCCATCTCCACCATGAAGGTGGACTGGCCGCTGGCCAGGTCATCCGAGGCGCCGATGCGGGTGAACACCCGGTCCACCACGCCGATGACGGCGCTCTTGGCCGGGACGAAGGAGCCCATCTGGGCCATGAGCACGATCAGGGCCGTCTGGCGCATATAGGTGCTCTTGCCGGCCATGTTGGGGCCGGTGATGATGGCCACCCTGTCGGAGGTGTCATTGAGATACGTATCGTTCGGCACGAACAGGACATTCTTTTGGGCGATCTCCACCACCGGGTGGCGCCCCTCCGTGATCTGGATGGTCCGGCCCACGTCCACCTCCGGGCAGACGTAGTGATTCCGGGCAGCCACTTCCGCCAGGGCGCACACCGCATCCAGCTCCGCCACCCGGGCGGCGGCGGCCTGGATGCGCTCCACCTGGGCCGCCACCCGCTCCCGCAGGGCGGTGAATATCTGATACTCCAGGTCCGCGATCCGGTCCTTTGCCCCCAGAAGGGTGTTTTCCAGGTCCTTCAGCTCCGGGGTGAAGTACCGCTCATTGCTGACCAGGGTCTGCTTGCGGATGTACTCCTCCGGCAGCGCCGCGTCCCCGGCAGACCGGGGCACGTCGATGTAGTAGCCGAAGACCTTGTTGTAGCCCACCTTGAGCTTTTTGATGCCGGTGCGCTCCCGCTCCCGGAGCTCCAGGGCGCTGACCATGGCCGCGCCGTTGTCCCGCACGTCCCGGAGCCGGTCCACCTCGGCGTCCGCCCCGGGCCGGAGGATGCCCCCCTCCCGGACGGAGAAGGGCGGCTCGTCCGCGATGATGCCAAGGATATCGTCCCGCAGCTCGTCCAGGGTGTCCACCGCCGCCGCGTCCCGCAAAATGGCGCTCCTGGCCCCGGCCAGGAGCTCGGTGATGCGGGGGAGCTGGCCGAAATAATTCCCCAGGGCCAGCAGGTCCCGGCCATTGGCGGTGCCGTATACGCACTTGCCCACCAGCCGCTGGATGTCCCCGATCTCATGGAGGGTCAGCCGCAGCTCCTGGCGCAGGATGCTGTCACCGTGGACCTCCCCCACCGCGGACAGCCTCCTCCGGATGGCCACCGGGTCCAGGAGAGGCCGCTCCACCCAGGAGCGCAGCAGCCGCCCGCCCATGGGGGTCCTGGTCCGGTCCAGGACCCAGAGAAGGCTGCCCCGCTTCTCCCCGGTCCGGAGATTTTCCGTCAGCTCCAGGTTCCGGCGGGTGGTGTAGTCCAGCTCCATATACCGCCCCTGGCCGAACCGGTCCAGGCGGCGGATGTGGGAGATGTCGAACTTCTGGGTCTCGATGATGTAGGACAGCAGCGCTCCCGCCGCCAGGGTCTCCGACGGGGAGATGACCTCTCCGAACCGGTCATAGACCAGCTCCCGGCAGGTCTCCGGCTGGAACCGGCCCGCTTCCTTCTCCGGCAGGGAGCCCAGCTTCTGCAAAAACGCGCCGATGGTCCCGTCGGCCTCCGCCCCCGCGGACAGCACCGCCTCCCGGGGGGCGAACCGGCCCAGCTCATTGACGATGTGTCCCGGCGCCTCGGCGGGAAACGCCTGCACGCAGAACTCACCTGTGGAGATGTCGCAGAAGGCGGCGGCCCCCTGGTCCCCCTCCAGCCAGAGGGCGGCCAGATAGTTGCTCTTTCCCTCCTCCAGCATGGAGCTGTCCGTGACGGTGCCGGGGGTGATGACCCGGATGACCCCCCGCTCCACCAGGCCCGTGGCGGCAGCCGGGTCCTCCAGCTGTTCGCAGATGGCCACCTTATAGCCCTTGGCGATGAGCCGGGCGATATACGCCTCGCTGGAGTGGAAGGGCACGCCGCACATGGGCGTCTGCTCCCCCTCCGGCTTGCCCCGGTCCCTGGTGGTCAGGGCCAGATCCAGCTCCCGGGAGGCCAGCTTGGCGTCGTCGTCGAACATTTCATAAAAATCGCCCAGCCGGAAAAACAGCAGGCAGTCGGGGCACTGCTGCTTGATCTCGTAATATTGCCGCTTCATGGGGGTCATCTCGGCCATGATGTGTAAATCTCTCTTTCTATTTCTTCTTGACGCTCCCGCTCACTTCACCGTATTGCGCAGCACGCCGATGCCCTCGATCTCACACTCCACCACGTCGCCGCTCTTCAGGAACACAGGGTCCTCCATGCCCATGCACACGCCGGAGGGAGTGCCGGTGGCGACGATGGTGCCGGCCAGGAGGGTCATGCCGGAACTCAGCTCCCGGATCATCTCCGGGATAGTGGTCATGAGCAGCCGGGTGTTGGAGCTCTGGCGCTGCTCGCCGTTCACACGGCAGGAGATGTCAAGCGCCGGCGGGAAGGCGGTCTCGTCCGCCGTCAGGATACAGGGGCCCATGGGGGTGAAGCCGTCCAGGCCCTTGCCGAAGTACCACTGCTTATGGGCGGTCTGCAGCTCCCGGGCGGTCACGTCGTTGAGCACGGTGTAGCCGAAGATGTACTCCCCCGCCTTGTCCGCGGGGACGTTCTTCGCGGTCTTTCCCAGGATGACCGCCAGCTCCGACTCGTAGTCCAGCCGCTGGACCAGGCCGGGGTGGCTGTCGATGTCCCCCTCCGGGTCCACCGCCCGGGTGACCCGCTTGGAGAAGTAGATGGGGATGGGCTTTTCCTTGCCGAAGGCCTCTTTGTCGTACTGCTCCGCCTCTTTGGCGTGGTCCATGTAGTTGATGCCCAGGCAGATCACATCCTGCCGGGGCCGGGGGATGGGGGCCAGCAGCTTCACGGACCCCAGGGGCACCGGGGCCTCCGCCTTTGCCGCCGCCGCCTCCACGGCCTCCAGGCCCGCCGCGACGGCCTCGTTCATGTCCTCATAGGGCAGAGCGCATACGCCGGCGCCGTCCGCCGTCAGCACGCCCACCCGTTCTTTTCCCTCTGCCAGATAGGTCACAAGTTTCATGATCTCCGTTCCTCCCTATGCAAATTCAGCCCCGTTGAGCGGGGAATTTCTCCATATAGCAAAGCCCGTCCTCGCTCCGCTGCCGGTAGCCGGACACATACCCGTAGCCCTGGCGCTCGTAAAAGCCCCGGGCCATGACGGAGGTGGTCAGCCACAGCCGCCGGGCGTTGGCCGCCAGAGGGTCCGCCTCCAGCGCCGCGAACAGCTCCGCCCCCAGCCCCCGGCCAATGGCCTCCGGCGCCAAGAATGCCGCGATGATCTCGCTCTCATCCTCCCCGGCAGCCGTCACCGTGCCGGTGCCCACGATCTTCCCGTCCTCCCAGACCACATAGGTGTGGCCCTGGGCCGCCATTTCCGCGATGCCCTCGGGGGAATAGTGCTCGTACAGCCAGTCGACCTCCCACTGGGGGTCCACCCCGGCGCTGACCTCCAGGAGCGTCCGGCGGATGATCCGGGACAGCTCTTCCTCCTGGCCGGGCTGAAATCGCTCGATGCGCATATGCTCTCCTCCCATCGTCACACCAGCTCCCCGTACAGGGCCCAGGTGGTGCTGTCGGTGATCTTCGCCTGGACGAACTGCCCCACCAGGGACTTGTCCCCGGCCAGATGGACCAGCCGCCCGCCCTTGGTGCGGGAGGAAAGACCATAGGGCGCCTGGCCCGTCTGGCTGTCCACCAGCACCCGGACCGTTTGGCCCACATAGGCCGCGTGCTTCTCCCCGGAGATGCGGTTGGCGGCGTCCAGAAGCCGGTCGAACCACACCTGTTTCTCCGCCCGGGTCACCGGGTCCGGCATTCGTGCCGCCGGGGTGCCCGTCCGGGGGGAGAAGATGAAGGTGAACATGGCGTCATACCGCACCTCCTCCACCAGGGAGAGGGTGTCCCGGAAGTCCTCCTCGGTCTCCCCGGGAAAGCCCACGATGATATCCGTGGTCAGCACCAGGTCCGGCATATACCGGCGGGCCGCCGCCACCTTCTCCAGATATTTGGCCCGGTCATAGTGCCGGTTCATCTCTCTGAGTATCCGGTCCGAGCCGGACTGGAGGGGCAGGTGGATGTGGTGGGCGCAGTGCTCGCTCTCCCCCATGACCCGGAAGAGCTTGTCCGTGGCGTCCTTGGGATGGCTGGTCATGAACCGCAGCACATAGTCCCCGGGGATCTTGTCCAGCGCGGCCAGAAGGTCGGGGAAATCCACGCCCTCGTCCAGGCCCTTGCCGTAGCTGTTCACGTTCTGGCCCAGAAGGGTGATGTCCTTATAGCCCCGGGCCACCAGGTCTCTGGCCTCGGCGATGACGTCTGCCGGGCGGCGGCTCCGCTCCCGGCCCCGGACATAGGGTACGATGCAGTAGGAGCAGAAGTTGTCGCAGCCGTTCATGATGGAAAGCCACGCCTTCACGCTGCTGTCCCGCTGCCGGGGCAGAGCCTCGGCCACCACCCCCTCCGAGGGCTCGGCGGCGATGAGCCGGCCATGGCCGCCCCGGCGGCCCCGGCGCTCCATGGTCTTGCAAAGCAGCTCGGGGAACTGCCACACCTCGTGGGGCCCGAACACCAGGTCCACCACCCGGTAGGAATTTTTGATCTTCTCCCGCATGGTCTGCTGCTGGGTCATGCACCCGCCCACGCAGACGATCAGGTCCGGATTCTTGGCCTTCTTGTGGGCCAGGGCCCCCACGTTGCCCAGAACACGCTTTTCCGCGTGCTCCCGGACCGCGCAGGTATTCACAGCCACCAGGTCGGCCTTGTCCGCATCGTCGGTGAGCTCATAGCCGCACCGGACCAGCCACCCCCGCAATATCTCGCTGTCGGACTCGTTCTGCTGGCAGCCGTAGGTGTCCACCAGGGCGTAATGGGTCCGGTGGGCAATGCGGCTTTTGATCTGCTCGCAGTACTGCTGCTGCTGGATGCGTTCCTGGGTGGTGATCTCCCGGCGTTCGTACATAGAATTTGATTTCTCCCTCCGCATTGGCCCCCTTGTGTAAAAGGGGGCTGGCACGCGTCAGCGTGGCCGGGGGCTCGCTGACAACCCCCCGCCTCGCTTCGCTCGGCGCCTCCCCTTACACAGGGGAGGCTTTCGCTGTGGTCAAACAGATTTAAGCACTTTATAATAGCATTTATTTGTGATATAATCAAGAAAAGTATACTGGATGAGAAGGAGAACATCATGGCAGTCATCAACATCCTCTCCCCCCATGTGGCGGACATGATCGCCGCCGGCGAGGTGGTGGAACGGCCAGGCAGCGTGGTGAAGGAGCTCATGGAAAACGCCATCGACGCCGGGGCCCGCAACATCACCGTGGAGATAAGGGGCGGCGGGGCCACCTATATCCGCGTCACCGACGACGGCTGCGGCATGGCGCCGGACGACGCGGGCAACTGCTTTCTCCGCCACGCCACCTCGAAGCTCCGGGATGAGCACGGCCTGGAGGCCATCTCCACCATGGGCTTCCGGGGCGAGGCCCTGGCGGCCATCTCCGCCGTGAGCCGGGTGGAACTTCTCACCCGCCGGGCAGAGGATGAGGCGGGCACCTATGTGTCCGTGGCCGGGGGCGACATCCTGGACATGCACGCCGCGGGCTGCCCCCAGGGCACCACCTTCACCGTCCGGGACATCTTCTACAACACCCCGGCCAGGCTGAAATTCATGAAGTCCGACCGGACGGAGGGCTCCTGGTGCATGCAGCAGGCCGCCCGGGTGGCCCTGGGCCGGCCAGACATCTCCGTGCGCTGCATCAAGGATGGAAAAGAGGAATTCTTCACGCCCGGCGACGGGCGGGCGGAGTCCGCCGTCTATGCCCTGCTGGGCCGGCCCGTAGCCCTCTCCATGCTCCCGGCGGAGGGAGAGAACGAGGGCGTTGCCGTCGCCGGGTTCGTCAGTTCCCCCGGCGCCTGCCGGGGCAACCGGGCCATGCAGTTTTTCTTCGTCAATGGCCGGGCCATCCGCTCCCAGAGCCTCCAGGCCGCCCTGGAACAGGCCTATAAAAACACCATGATGGTAGGCAAGTTCCCCGCCTGTGTGCTGTATGTCACCCTGAACCCCGGGGCCGTGGACGTGAACGTCCACCCCACGAAAAACGAGGTGAAGTTCTCCGCGGAAAAGCGGGTCTTCGACGCCGTCTACTACAGCGCTCTCAACGCCGTCCAGGGCGAGCGGCCCACCCTGGAGATGCGCCTGTCCCAGAGCACGGAGAAAAAGCTCTCGCCCCGGCAGCCCGCCCGGGCAGACGCCGGGGAGGCCCCGGTCCAGACCAGCATGGACCTGCACAGCCCCGCCGTGTCCTACGGCGCGGGGACGGTCTCCCGGCCCATCTCCCATCGGACCGTCCCCTCCCCCATCCCCCACAGGCCGCCCGCCGCGCCGGTCAGGCCCCGCCCCATCCAGGCCGCGCCGGTCAAGCCCGCCGCGCCCCGGGAGCAGGCGCCAAAGGCAGCGCGTCCGGAGACCGAGCCCGGACAGGCCCCGTCCCCGGACACCGCGCCTATCCGACTGGCCGGGGAGGTGCTGCACACCTACATCCTGGCGGAGCAGGGGGACAGGGTCCTCATCATCGACAAGCACGCCGCCCATGAGCGGATGATCTTCGACAAGCTGAAGGCCCGGGGCCGGGAGATCATGAGCCAGACCCTTCTCCTCCCCCAGACCTGGCGGCCCGGTCCGGAGGCCATGGAGCTTCTGGCCGCCAACGGGGAGCTTTTGAGCGGGCTGGGCTTCGAGCTGGAGAGCTACGGGGAGGACGACCTCATCGTCCGGGCCGTGCCGGAGGACCTGGACCCGGGGCAGACCATCCCCGCCCTGGAGGAGATATGCGAAAAGCTCAAAACCGGCAGCCGGGACCTAGCCCGGGACGGCATTTTGCAGACCGTGGCCTGCAAAGCGGCCATCAAGGCCGGCTGGGACACGGACCCGGCGGAGATGCAGGTGCTGGCGGAAAAGGTGGCCTCCGGCCAGATACGCTACTGTCCCCATGGCCGGCCCGTGTCCGTGACCCTGACGAAAAAGGAACTGGACCGGCAGTTCGGTCGCATCCAATGAGTCAACTGCTTGTCATAACCGGCCCCACCGCCACGGGAAAGACCGCCCTGGGGGTGGCGCTGGCAAAGCTCCTGGACGGCGAGGTGATCTCCGCCGACTCCATGCAGATCTACCGGGGCATGGACGTGGGCACCGCCAAGCCCACGCCGGAGGAGATGGACGGCGTGCCCCACCATATGCTGGACATCGCGGACCCCCGGGAAAATTTTTCCGCCGCCAGATATACCCAGATGGCCGCCGCCTGCGCCGAGGACATCCGCGCCCGGGGGAAAACGCCCGTCGTGGTGGGCGGCACGGGCCTTTACATCGACGGCCTGGTCCGGGGCACGGACTACGCCGCGGCCCCCTCCGACCCGGATATCCGCCGGGCCATCGAGGCGGAGTACGACCGGCTCGGCGGGGAGGCGTTCCGGGAGAAGCTGGCCGCCGCAGACCCGGACCGGGCGGCGCTGCTGCACCCCCGGGACAAAAAACGGCTGGTCCGGGCCTGGGAGGTATACGCCCTCACCGGCAGGACCATCACCTGGCACGACGAGCAGTCCAGGCTGGCAGAGCCCCGGTACACGGCGTACACCGCTGCCCTGGACTTCGCGGACCGGGACACCCTCTACCGCCGCATCGACCGGCGGGCCCGGGCCATGTTCGACCAGAGCCTTCCGGAGGAGGTCCGGCGGCTTTTGGACGCCGGCGTGGGACCCGACACCACCGCCATGCAGGCCATCGGCTACAAGGAGGTGGCGGCATATCTGGCGGGGACATGCACCCTGGACCAGGCCGTGGAGGCGGTCTGCCGGGCCTCCCGGCGGTATGCCAAGCGGCAGCTCACCTGGCTCCGCCGGCGGGATGATATCCACTGGGTCCGCTGGCCCCGGGAGCCGGACGAAGGGGACATCCGGGCCGCCGCCCGGGGCATTGCGGAGAATTTCGCCTCCACCGCCTGACCTGACCCCTTTCGACGGCATTCGCCCCATAAACCGCCGTAAAATAGACCTTGTACATCGAATTTGTACAAAATCACTATTTTACGGGGCGGCAGACTGTGATACAATTATTATCTAAAATTTTGCGCTGCCGTCCCGGAAGGGACGGAAAAGATGCAGAAAACACAAAATCTTCAGGACACTTTCTTGAACCAGGCGCGCCGGGAACGGATCATGGTGACCGTGTTCCTTGTGAACGGCTTCCAGCTGCGGGGCACGGTCCGGGGCTTCGACTCCTTTGTGGTGTTCGTGGACTCGGAGGGCAAGCAGCAGATGATCTATAAGCACGCCATCTCCACCATCGCCCCGGCCCGGAACCTGGCCCTGACGGAGGAGCCAGTCTGACTTGAAAAAAACCGACGCCCTCATCAAAATCACCTCCCTGCTGGTGTTCATCGCGCTGGCGGCCTATCTCATGGTGTATATCGTCACCCGTTCCTCCAACTCGGTGCAGACGGCCCTGACGGTGACGGCCACCATGAGCGATTCCGCGCCTATGAGCGGTCTGGTAATCCGCAACGAGCTGGTCATCCGCAGCGACGAGCCGTACATATCCGTCACCGCCGCCGACGGCAGCAAAGTCGCCGCCGGTGAGACGGTGGCCGTCGCGTACAGTTCCGAGGAGGCTTTGGAGAGGGCGACCCGGCTGAATGTGCTCAGCCGGGAGATCGACGACGTCACCCTGGCTTTGAAGCGTTCCGGCACCGGCCTTGCCTCCGGCAGCCGGGAGCAGTCGGTCTACAGCGCCCTCACGGGTCTTTCGTCCTGCCTGCGGGGCGGGGACCTGTCGGAGCTGGACACCCGCAGCTCCACCCTGGCCGGCATCCTCTTCCCCTCCGACGAGGGCGACACCGCCACAGACGAGTATCTGGCACAGCTCCAGTCCGAATACCGGGAGCTGCGCCGGACCGCCGCCGGGGACACCGAGGACATCACCGTGGGGGAGAGCGGCACGTTCTCCAACCTGGTGGACGGCTATGAGGGCGTGGACCCGGATTACGTCATGGACCTGTCTCCCGACCAGCTGCGGGAGCTGATCGCCGCGGACCGGGTGGTGGACGACGAGTCCCTGGGCAAGCTCATCACCTCCTACGACTGGTATTACGCCGGCATCATCCCCTGGGAGGACGGCCAGCACCTGATGGAGGACAGCTGGGTGAAGCTGAGCTTTGGCCGGTATTACAGCGGTGAGCTGGACGCCCAGATCGAATGGGTCGGCAGGGCCGAGAACGACCAGCAGCTGGTGCTGTTCCGCATCGAGCGGGGCCAGGCGGAGATGCTGGCGGTCCGGGCCGTGGGCGCGGAATTGATCTATGAGGAATACACCGGCCTGCGGGTGCCCCTGCGGGGCCTTTACCGCTACTATGCCGGGTATATGTCTGACGAGGAGGGCGCGTCCCTCTCCCCCGGCCAGTCTGTCACCCTGACCCTGGGGGACCGGGAATACCGCGCGTTCGTCTCCGAGGTGGGCGGCATCAGCCATTACGGCGACCTGCCCCCCGGCGTGGAGTCCGGCAGCGAGGCGGACACCCGCCCCACCCGTCGGCTGGTGGTGTTCTGCTGGCCCTGGAACGCGGACGACGGCGCGCCCGACTCCTCCGCCGGGTCCGGCACGGTGCTCCCCGACGAGGGCGCCCCCATGACCGTGACCAATTACTACGATTACCGCACGCTCGTCAGCGGCCGGGAAGATCTGGACGACACGGACCCGGACAAATGGGAGATCCCGGACCGGCTGTGCGTGTTCACCCTGACCGGCCTGCAGGCCGAGCGGAAGCTGGTGGACATGGTCTATGCCGGAGAGGAATACTGCCTGCTGTCCTCCACCGGCAACGACGCCCTCCGGGAGGGCAACGACGTCATCGTCCAGGCCAAGGATTTGTATAACGGCCGGGTATTTTCATGAGGTGAGCATATGGAACTGACACTGGAACAGCGCATCGCCCAGGTACGCCGGACCATCGACGAGGCCGCGGACGGTCGGCCTGTGACCCTGGTGGGCGTGGCCAAGACGAAGCCCGCCGGGATGGTGGCCCAGGCCATCCGGGCCGGCATCGGCGTCATCGGAGAGAATTACGTCCAGGAATTCCGGGACAAGAGCGCCGCAGGCGCCTATGAGGGCGCGAAGGTACACATCATCGGCCACCTGCAGACCAACAAGGTCAAGTATGTGGCGGGGAAGGTGGACATGATCGAGTCGGTGGACTCCGTCCCCCTGATGGAGGCCATCGCCAAGCGCGCCGCCTCCCTGGAAGCGGTCCAGGACATGCTCATCGAGGTGAACATCGGCCGGGAGACCGGCAAGACCGGCTGCCTGCCGGAGGCCCTGGACGAGCTTCTGGGCCGGGCGGCGGAACTGCCCGGTATCCGGGTCCGTGGACTGATGGCCATTCCGCCGGCAGAATGTTCCAGGGCCTATTTTGAGCCAATGTATCACCTTTTTATTGACAATAGACAAAAAAAATACGATAATGTCTCTATGGACTTTCTGTCCATGGGCATGTCCGATGACTATGCGGACGCCATCCGGCAGGGCGCGAACATGGTCCGCGTCGGCTCTTTGATCTTTGGTCCCCGGAATCAAATGTAATGCAGGAGGCACACCATGGGTTTTTTAGATGAGCTGAAAAAGCTGACAAAGCCGTACGACGAGGATGATGATTTCTTCGGCGATGCGGACCAGGGCGTTGACGACGACCCCACCCTCATCGTGCCCAAGGTAGAGCGCCAGGAACGGCGCAATCCCTTCGATGAGGACGATGTGGAGGCGCCCGTGTTTGAAGACCGGGCCAAGAAAAAGGACAACAAGGTCGTCAACATCCACACCACCACCGCCGTGCAGGTGGTCCTCAGCAAGCCTGAGCGCTTTGAGCAGGCCGCCGAGATCGCGGATCATCTGCGGGAAAAGCGCACCGTGGTCATGAACCTGGAGACCACCAACAAGGACGTCGCCCGCCGCCTGGTAGACTTTCTTTCCGGCGTGGCCTATGCCAACGACGGGAAGATCAAGAAGGTCGCCATCAATACATATATCATCACTCCGTACAACGTGGACATCATGGGCGACCTCATCGACGAGCTGGAAAACAACGGGGTCTACATCTGACGCCGCCCCCCGAAATATGAGAAAGGAAAGGGTTTAGGATATGGTTACAGCACAGGAGATCCAGGAAAAAGCATTCGAGCGTGCCGGCAAAGGCTATAATATGGATCAGGTGGACGAGTTCCTGGACGAACTGGCCGCCGATTTCACCGCGCTGACGAAGGAAAACGCCGCGCTGAAAGGCAAGCTGAAGGTACTTGTCCAGAAGGTGGATGAATACCGGCAGACGGAGGATTCCATGCGCCTGGCGTTGCTTTCCGCCCAAAAGCTCAGTTCTCAGATCGAGGCGGAGGCCCGGACCAAGGCCGACAGCGTCGTGGCCGACGCCCAGCAGTTCGCCGACCGCATCACCCGCCAGGCCACCGACGGCGTCGCCAATGAGCAGGCCAAGCTGGAGGAGGCCAAAAAGGCCACCACCCGTTTCTTTGACCACATGCGGGCCGTCTGCCAGAAGCAGATCGAGTTCTACGACAAGCTGAGCCAGATGCAGCTGGTGGGCGCAGAGCAGCCCGCCCCGGCGTCTGAGCCGGAACCGGAACCGGAGCCTGCCCCCCAGCCGGACCCCGTCCCCGCGCCCGCTCCCGCGCCGGAGGAGCTCCCCGAAGAGGAGGAACCTACCCGCCTCTATCCCGCCGGCAGCGCCGGTCAGCGGAAAAAGAAAAAGCGCAGCTTTGACGATTTCAGCTTCGACGACGACATCTGATATGCGGCACCTTTCAGGGCGGAGTGACAAAGCTCCGCCCTTGCAAACTATATTTTGCCTTGGAGAGTAACACACATGCCCACTGATTATAACGCCACCGTAAACCTTCCGAAGACCGATTTCCCCATGCGGGCCGGCCTGCCCAAGCGGGAGCCGGAGATGCTCCAGTCCTGGGAGGATATGGACCTCTACCACGAGATGCTCCGCCGGAACGAGGGCAAGCCCCGTTTCATCCTCCACGACGGCCCCCCGTTTTCCAACGGCAGCCTGCATATGGGCACCGCCCTCAACAAGTGCCTGAAGGATTTCATCAACCGCTATAAGTCCATGTCCGGCTATCAGGTGCCTTACACCCCCGGCTGGGACAACCACGGCATGCCCATCGAGTCGGCCATCATCAAGGAGCAGAAGCTCAACCACAAGGCCATGAGCGTATCCGAGTTCCGCACCGCCTGCCACGCCTACGCCGAGCACTATCTGGACGTGCAGCGGCAGGGCTTCAAGCGCCTGGGCGTGCTGGGCGACTGGGATAAGCCCTACCGGACCATGGACCCCAAGTTCGAGGCCCAGGAAGTCAAGGTCTTCGGCAAGATGTATGAGAAGGGCTACATCTACAAGGGCAAAAAGCCCGTGTACTGGTGCCCCAAGGACGAGACCGCCCTGGCAGAGGCGGAGATCGAATATTCCGAGGACCCCTGCAAGTCCATCTATGTGAAATTCAAAATCGTGGACGACCAGGGCAAGCTGGGCCGGTACTGTGACCTCAGCAAACTCTACTTCGTCATCTGGACCACCACCACCTGGACCATCCCCGGCAACCAGGCCATCTGCCTGAACGCCGACCTGGACTATGTGCTGGCCAGGCAGCCCAACGGTGAGGTATACATCGCCGCCCGGGACCTGGCGGACAACCTGCGTCAGGTCATGGGGCTGGAGAGCTTCCAGATCCTGGCGGAGATGAAGGGCTCGGAATTCGAGCTCATGACCGCCAAGCACCCCCTCTTCGACCGGGAGAGCGTCATCATCCTGGGCGACCACGTGACCCTGGACGCCGGCACCGGCTGCGTGCACACCGCCCCCGGCCACGGCCAGGAGGACTATGAGGTCTGCCGCAAATACGACGCGTCCGGTAAGACCAACATCGGCATCCTGGTCCCCGTGGACGACCGGGGCCGGATGAATGAGCTGGCCGGGCCCTATGAGGGGCTGACCACCGACCAGGCCAACGAGAAGATCTTCGCCGACCTCCAGGCCTGCGGGGCCCTGGCGGCCAGCGAGGACATCATCCACCAGTACGCCCACTGCTGGCGCTGCCACAGTCCCATCCTCTACCGGGCCACGGACCAGTGGTTCTGCTCCGTGGACGCGTTCAAGGAGGACGCCGTCCGGGCCGCCCGGAAGGTCCAGTGGAACCCCGAGTGGGGCGCGGACCGGATGGAGAGCATGATCCGGGAGCGGGCCGACTGGTGCATCAGCCGGCAGCGCCGCTGGGGCCTGCCCATCCCGGTGTTTTACTGCGCCGACTGCGGCAAGCCCGTGTGCACCCCCGAGACCATCCAGTCCGTCTCCGACGTGTTTGCGGAGAAGGGCTCCAACGCCTGGTTCGACCTGAGCGCGGAGGAGTTGCTCCCCGCGGGCTTTACCTGCCCCCACTGCGGCGGGAAGGTGACGGAAAAGGAGACCGACACCCTGGACGGCTGGTTCGACTCCGGCTCCACCCACTTCGCCTCCATGGAGCTGGATTCCCCCGGCACATGGCCGGCGGACCTCTACCTGGAGGGCGGCGACCAGTTCCGGGGCTGGTTCCAGTCCAGCCTGCTCACCGCCGTGGCCACCAAGGGCGCGGCGCCCTATAAGGGCGTGCTCTGCCACGGCTGGACCGTGGACGGCGAGGGCCGGGCCATGCACAAGAGCCTTGGCAACGGCGTCTCCCCCGACGACCTGACGAAAAAATACGGCGCGGACCTGTGCCGTCTGTGGGCGGCCAGCGCCGACTTCCGGCTGGATATGCGTTGCTCCGACGCCATCTTCAAGCAGCTTTCCGACAAGTATCTGAAGATCCGCAACACCGCCCGGTTCATCCTGGGCAATCTGGACGGCTTCGACCCCGATAAGGACCTGCTGCCCCCGGACGAGCTCCAGCCCATCGACCGCTGGGCCCTGTCCCGGGTCAACGCCCTCATCGAAAAATGTCTGGCCAGCTATGAGAAATACGAGTTCTGGTCCGTGACCTACGCCATTCACAACTTCTGCGTGGTGGATATGTCCAACGTGTACCTGGACATCGTGAAGGACCGGCTGTACTGCGAGGCCAAGGGCAGCCCTGCCCGGCTGGCCGCCCAGACCGCCATGTGGACCGTCCTGGACGCCATGGTCCGGCTGCTGGCCCCCATCCTGGCCTTCACCTCCAACGAGATCTGGCTGGCCATGCCCCACCGGACCGCCGACGACGCCCGCCATGTGATGCTCAACGACATGCCCGCGCCCCAGGCCGCCTGGGCCCTCACCGAGGAGGAGGCCGCCTTCTGGGAGGACAGCCTGCGCCTGCGCACCGACGTGAACAAGGCGCTGGAACTGGCCCGGGCCGACAAGGTCATCGGCAAGCCCCTGGAGGCCAGGATCACCATCCATGTGAAGCCCGAGGCCAAAAAGGCCATGGAGCGGGTCGCAAAACAGCCGCTGGAGCCGTTTTTCATCGTCTCCGAGGCGGAGCTGGCCGACGGCGAGGGCCCCGGCTGGGCCGGCACGGAGTTTGCCGGCGTGAACATCGAGGTCGCCCCCTCTCAGAACCCCAAGTGCCCCCGGTGCTGGACCCACAGCGCCACCGTGGGCAGCGACCCCGACCATCCCGAGCTCTGCGCCCGCTGCGCCAGCGCGCTCAAATATACCCCCGGGAAGTGAGTCTGACCCTATCGCCGCCCCACCCCGGCAAAGACAGACAGTAGGAGGAAACGACAGTGCTTTATTCGATCGCAGCCATTCTGGTCCTGATCCTGGACCAGGCGGTAAAATACTGGACCGTCAGGACCATCGACCCCATCGCCGGCGAGACCGTCAACCTCATCCCCGGCGTCATCCACATGACGAATGTGCAGAATCAGGGCGCTGCCTTCAGCATCCTGGCCGATCAGCGGTGGCTGTTGGTGGCGATCTCGCTCATATTCATCATCGGCATCATCGTGCTCATCAGCATGGACATCATCCATACCAAGTTCGGCCGCTGGACGGCTGTGCTGGTGATGGCCGGCGCCCTGGGCAACTGCATCGACCGGGTGCTGCTGGGCTATGTGGTGGATATGTTCGATTTTGACCTTTTCAATTTCGCCGTGTTCAATGTGGCGGATATCTTCATCACCGTCTGCGGCATCTTGTTCTGTATCCATGTGATCGTCTACCGGGAACCGGAGGCAGAGCGAAACGCTGTGCCCAGACCGGCCCGGAAGAAGAGCCGGCGCGCCCCGGAGCCGGAAGAAGACGATTCCTTCGACGACGATCTTGAGGACGAACCTGCGACCCGGCGGGCCGCCAAGGCCCCCAGGGAAAGAGGCAGAAAGGCCGAGGATCCCTACGCCCGCGTTCCTCACCGGGGCCAGCACAGGACCCTGGAGGAGGACCTGCGCCTGCAGGACCCGGATGATCCCTTCTCCGAGTGGGACGACGCCGACTTCGGCGGCGAGCCCGCGCCCCGGCCCAAGGCCAAACCCCGGCCTGCCGCCGGCGCCGACAGGCCCGCGGCCCGGAAGCCCCGCAGCGCACAGCCGGCAGCCCAGCCTGCCAAGCGGCAGCCCTCCGCCATGGTGGAGGACACTTGGGTGGATGATTTCGAGCTGGACATGCCCACGGCCCGTCCGTCTGCGGCGCCCGCCCAGCCCCCCAAGCGGCCTGCCCAGGCAAGGCCCGCGGCTGCGGCGAGACCCGCCCCGAAAAAGCCCGCCCAGCCTGCCAAGCGGCAGGCTCCCGCCGAATACGACGAGTATTCCCTGGAGGACATCCTGTCCGAGTTCCGGGATCTCTGATGGCGGATAATTTGATCGTACCAGCACAGGAGAGCGGCGAGAGGATCGACGCTCTCCTGGCGCGCGTTGACCCTGTCCGTAGCCGCAGCGCCGCGGCAAAGCTCCTGGAGGCCGGCCTGGTCACCCTCGGCGGCGTCCCGGTGCGGAAGAATTATCGGACCTCGGCGGGAGATGTCTTCTCCGTCACCCTTCCCGACGCGGCGCCCGCCCGGGCGGAGGCACAGCCCATCCCCCTGGATGTGGTGTATGAGGACGGGGATGTGATCGTGGTGAACAAGCCCCGGGGGCTGGTGGTCCATCCGGCTCCCGGCCACCCGGACGGCACGTTGGTCAACGCCCTGCTGGCCCACTGCGGAGACTCCCTCTCCGGCGTAGGCGGCGAGCTGCGCCCCGGCATCGTCCACCGCATCGACAAGGACACCAGCGGCCTGATCATCGCCGCCAAAAACGACCGGGCCCATGAGGCCCTGTCCGCCCAGCTGAAGGACCGGTCTCTGTCCCGGGTCTACGACGCGGTGTGCCACGGCGGCTTCCATGACGACGCCGGCACCGTGGACGCCCCCATTGGCCGGGACCCCAGAAACCGCCAGCGGATGGCCGTGACCGACAAGAATTCCCGGCCCGCCGTCACCCACTGGGAGGTGCTGACCCGATACCCCCGGCACACCTATATCCGCTGCCGCCTGGAGACCGGCCGCACCCACCAGATCCGGGTCCACATGGCCTATGCCGGCCACCCCCTGCTGGGAGACACGGTCTACGGCGGACGCCGGGACAAGGGGCTCGAGACCCAGTGTCTGCACGCCCGGGGCCTGCGGTTCATCCACCCCTCCACCGGAGAAAAGATCCAGCTTTGGACCGATCTGCCCGACTGGTTCAAGGACGTTTTGAGCAAATTGGGGCCGGAAGTATAAGGAAAACGCCTCCCCTGTGCAAGGGGAGGGGGACCGCACGAAGTGCGGTGGAGTGGTCGTCATACGATCCCTCCGTCACCGCCTGACGGCGGCGACAGCCCCCTTTGCACAAGGGGGCCTAAAAGGAGCCGTTTTATGCCCGCACTGCTCGTATATCTGTTGTTTGGCCTGACGCTGTCCTGGCGCGTGCTGCCCGCCCTGCGGGGGACCGTGAAATTCTGGCTGGGCCTGGTCTTCGGCCTCATCACCCTGATGTGGCTGCCATGTCTCGCCGCCTTTTTCCTGGACTTTACCCTGCCGGCCCAATATACCGCGCTGGCCCTGGCCTTTGTGGGCACGGCCTGTCTTGCCCTGATCCGACGGAGAGAGCCGGATCAGCCGGCGCCCAAAAAGCTCTCCCTCTCCCTTCCCGGGACCAGCGACCAGATGGGACTGCTGCTGAGCCTGTTCGCCGCGGTCTTCTGCGCATATCTGCTGCACACCCATGTGCTCCTGCCCCATGCCGACGGGAGCCTCTGGGTGGGCCAGAGCACTTACGGGGACCTGGGGATGCACCTGGGCTTCGTGGAGAGCCTCTATCAACAGGGGAAATTCCCGCCGGAATACAGCATCTATCCCGGCCAGAGGATCGACTATCCCTTCCTGGTGGACGCCGCGTCTGCCAGCCTGCGGTTTTTCGGGCTGAGCCTGCGCATGAGCGTGATCGTGCCCAGTACGGTGATGCTCTTCGCGGTATTTCTGGGCTTTTGGCTGCTGGCAGACAGCATCGCGGAAAAGCTGGCTCCCACCCTCATGGCCTGGCTCCTGTTCGTGTGCAACGGCGGGTTCGGCTTCGTGCTCTTTCTCACGGGCAAGTACAGCTTCTCCGACCTGCTGGAGGGCTTTTACATCACGCCCACCAACCTGGTGGACGAGGACCTGCGCTGGGTGAACGTGATCTGTGATATGCTCATCCCCCAGCGGACCACCATGGCCGGCTGGTGCGTGGTCCTGGCCGCCCTGTATCTGCTCATCACGGCGCTGAAAAAGACGGTGTCGGAGGGCTCCGGCCGCCGGGAGTTTTTTGTCCTGGCCGCCGTGGCGGGCTCCATGCCCATGATCCACACCCATAGCTTCCTGGCGCTGGGCATGCTGTCGGGGGGCTGGTTCTTTGCCTTTCTGGACCAGGCCCGGAAAAATGGCCGGCTCCGGGCCCTCGTCATGAACTATGTGCTCTACGGCGGGGTGTGCATGGCCCTGGCCCTGCCTCAGCTCCTCATCTGGACCTTCGACGCGGCCAGCTCCGGCAACCTGCTGTGGATAAATCCCGGCTGGGTCCACGGGGACATGAACTGGCTGTGGTTCTGGATCGTCAACTGCGGCGTGGTATTCTGTGTCATGCTGGTCATGATGTTCTTCCTGCGTGGCAGCCGGGCACGGCTGTTCTGGGGAGCGGCGGCCCTGTTCGCGCTGTCCAATCTTGTGGCCTTCCAGCCCAACCCCTATGACAACAATAAGCTGCTGTACATCTGGTACATGGTGGTGGACATCCTGGCCTGTACCTGGCTGTGGGAGCAGCTGACCCGCATCCGTGTCCGCGCGCTGGCCTGCGCGGCTGCCGGCGTGCTGGCAGTGCTGGGGGTCCTGTCTGGGACCATGAGCCTGCTCCGGGAGGCGGTGGGCGAATATCAGCTCCTGTCGGCCGAACAGGTGGCCGCCGCGGAGTTCATCGAGGAGAATACCCCTGCCGACAGCATCTTCCTCACCTCCACCGCCCATACCAACCCCGTCTCCGTGCTGACAGGCCGGAACATCCTGTGCGGGGCGGCCATGTATCTGTACTACCACGGCGTGGAGTACCAGGAGCGGGAAGCCCAGCTCCCCCAGATGTACCAGGGCGGGAGCGCTTTCAAGAAGTACGCCGGCGAATACGGGGTGGACTATGTGTACATCGGCAGCAGCGAGTACAGCAGCTACGCTGTGGATTATGACTATTTCGCGGAAAACTACCCCTGTATCTATCAACAGGGCGGCATCAGCATCTTCCAAATTTCGTGACGCTGTGCTATAATGATATCTGGTCGCGTTCATTTTACCGGACCCGGCCATTTCCCCAGTCCCAAGGAGGTAATTCATATGAGAAAGACCATTGCCATCCTCATCCTGACCGCCGTACTGATCTCATTGGCCGGCTGCGCCGGCCTGGCCCAGAAAGCCAACGAGAAGGAGGCTGCCGCCAACGCCTCGCCCGCTCCCTCTCCCACGCCGGATATGACCGACATCCTGGCCGCCTCCGCCGCCAATGCCGAGACCGCCGCCCAGACCCACACCCCGCCTGCCTCCGCCTCCAACACCCAGATCGACCAAGCTGGCTATGAGAAAGCGCAGCAGTGCGTGGGAAAGTCCCTGGAGGAGCTCTACGCGGCCATCGGCCAGCCCATCGAGGAGCCTACATACGGCCCCTCCTGCCAGCAGGAGGGCGCGGAGGACGGCATGCTCACCTACAACGGCTTTTATGTATGGACCGTCCGCTCGGACTCCGGCGAAGTCGTCCAGGAGGTCTACGCGGACAACTGATCGGATATGGATAAATTGAAGTCCCTGTACCTGAAATATCGGGAAGTCATCAGCTACCTCTTCTTCGGCGGCCTGACCACCGTGGTGAGCTGGGGCACCTACGCCCTGTTCGTGGGCGCGCTCCATCTGGGCGTCAACGCGGGCAATATCCTGAGCTGGATCTGCGCGGTGTCCTTTGCCTTCGTCACCAATAAGCTGTGGGTGTTCCAGTCCAGGAGCTGGCAGTGGCCGCTGTGGCTGAAGGAGGCCGCGGCCTTCTTTGGCGGGCGCATCTTCTCCGGACTGATCGAGGTGGGCGGTCTGCCGCTGCTCATCAAGATGGGCCTGAACCAGAGCCTCTTCGGCGTGGAGGGCTCCGCAGCCAAGCTCGTCGTCAGCGTCGTTGTCACCATTCTCAACTACGTCATCTCCAAGCTGCTGGTCTTCCAAAAGAAAAAGCCGTAGCGGCACGACAAAAAAGAGACATCCCCTGCCCGTTGTGTACCGGCCCAGGAGGAACGGACAGGGAAAAGAAAAGCTCCCTGAGTAGGAAAAAGGAATTAAGCGGTGTGGCGCAGCGAGAGCGGCGCCACACCAGTCTTTAACTGGATGCGCTCATGGTTGTAGAAATGGATGAAGCTGTCAATGCGTTCATTGGCCTCCCGGAATGTTTTCGGCTTGTGCCTGTAAATGCGCTCTGTATTTGCAGAATTACCGGCTCAAGTTCCTTTACATGTGTATACTTCCGTTTTCCCATAACAATACCCCCTGTCGTAGTTGTTCTCCTACAACAGGGGGCTTCTTGTCTACTGTCCGTTCCTCCTGGGCCGGTACACAGCGCCGTCCGGGGGCTTTTGTTCGGAGGCTCAGAGCAGGTTTTCCAGCTTCACGATCATGACCCCTTTGATGATCTGACAAAAGCCGTCCTGGGGATAGACCGGCATGCGCCGGACGTCGCGCCAGATCGTGTATTCCGTGAGGGCGCCCTGGTCTGTGACCAGATTGATCTCCTGGCCGAGTTTTGTGCGGCAGAACGCCCGGAATGTCGTCAGATAGGAAAAGGCGTTCCTGCTGGTGGAGTGTGCGCCGACTATGTCCGCGTCGAAGGGGAAATCGTCGGTCTGCCGGGCCAGCTTGGAATTGCGGAAATCCCCGATCACCGCCACAGGGGTGACGCCGGCCTCATAGCCCTCCGTCTTTTCCATCTCGGTCAGGATGGAGTAGGCGTACATATCAGCGGAATCGCTCAGCAATTGTTTGTGGAAATAGATGCCGTTGGCACAGACGATGCTTCGCACTAAGACGAGCGCCAGCAGGCAGAGCACAGTTTTCCGCAGAATGGACCCTGCCCTGGCCGGAAGGGCAGCGACCGTCTGTTCCTCCTGGAAGGGGAGCAGGAACAGGACATAGACCAAAAAGAAGCTGAAGATCATGAGCTCGTGGACCCAGTTGGTGAGGATATACATGAGCCCCAGCCCCAGGGGAAGGATGGCTGCGCAGGCCAGCAGCGCCGCAAGCTCCAGGCCCCGGATATGACGCTGTCGGAGCAGCAGGAGCCATGCCGCCGCGCCGGCGGCCATGATCAAAAATGTGCAGATGAAGGAAAACACAGAGTTATAGCTGTGCTGCAGGTCGAAGAAGAAACCAAGAAAGCCCCGGTATGTGCGGGGGATGCTCTTCACCTTGCTCAGAAGGCCGGTCTCCAGTATGGCGTCGGGCCGGTTGTAGCCGGTGGACATGGCGGTGCCGGTCAGGCGCTGTATGAGAATTGTGAGGCAGTACCACATGACCATGCCGGCCAGAAGGCTGAGCGCGCAGCGCAGGGCCCATTTCCACAGAGAAGCTACGCGCTGGCCCTCGGACAGCTTCTGGATGAGCAAGAGGAGGAGAAGGCCGATGGCCACGTCGATGTATGCCTGATACAGCCCTATGCACATGACGAACAGGGGGATCGAGAAGAGGAAGCCGCGCTTCGGGAATCGCTGCCACATCCAGGCCCCGGCGCAGCTGAAAAACAGCGACAGGAGATACGGGTCGGAGGCATAGAGATATGTCGCGTTGGTGGCGGTGACGGCCAGGTTGGTGGCAAAGACGCCGCACAGGGCAGCCAGCAGCAGCGGCTTTCGGATGTTCAGCATCGACGCGACCAGATAGGAGGAACCTGCCAGGTACAGGATGGACAGCATGCCGATGAGCCAGGGCGCGTGATAGACGCCACGGAGGGCATAGTATAGGGGAAGCATGAAGCGGCCATTCTGGATGTAGCCAGAGGAGGCGTCCTGCAGGAAGACCCCGGAAGAATCGTGGCTTGGCATCAGGTGAAAATACGCATAGGCGTGAGCCGCCAGGCAGAAAAACAGGGTATAGAGAAAGACCTGCTTGATCCGGGAAATGTCGCTGTGAAGTTCTTCTTTTAACTCTTTCACTGTGCGTCTCCTTAAAATACCTTCTCGTAGCACACCCGGACCGGGTCGTGCTCCACCGTGTCGGTGAGGGTCACCTGGCCGCAGTATGCGTAGCCCCGCTTTTCCAAGAGCCGGCGCATGGCCCGATTGTCGGCGTGGGTGTCCACCCGGACGGAGGCAAAGCCCCGGCCCAGAGCCAGGTCCTCGCACAGCTGCATCATCTCATCCGCCAGACCCCGGCCCCGGTAGGCGGCCTTTACCGCCGTCCGGTGGATGGTGGCGTAATCGGCGCCGTCCGCTGTGAGCCAGGCCCCGCGGATGGCGGGATAGTCCGGCTCCGGCCGGCCATACAGGGTGATGACCCCGGCGGGGGCGCCCTCATGGGTGAACAGCCAGCAGGACCCCTCTTCTATATCCCGGCGGAAGACCGCCGCATTGGGAAAGTCGTCCTGCCACTGATCCACGCCGCACTCCTTCATGTAGGCACTGGCCTCCGCCGTGATGGCCAGCAGCGCCGGGATGTCCTCCGGTTCGGCGGGGCGGCAGTCGTAGACAAGGGGCTCCCGGCCTGTGAGGCGCAGAACGGTCATCTTGTCCGCCTCCGTCTGGGGCTGGAAGGCGTCGAACAGGTCTGGCCGCCGCTCCTTGGTCCGGATGAGCTGCTGCTCCCGCCGCCACGCCTCGATGTCCTTGTGGACCCCGTTTCGCAGCACTTCCGGCACGGTCAGACCCTCCCAGGTCTCCGGCCGGGTGTACTGGGGGTACTCCAGAAGCCCGTCCCAATGGCTCTCACCCATGTAGCACGCCGGGTCCGACAGCACCCCGGGCACCATCCGGCAGACACTGTCCGCGATGGCCATGGCCGGGATCTCCCCGCCGGTCAGCACAAAGTCGCCGATGCTCAGCTCCTCGTCGCAGCACGCCTGGATGAACCGCTCGTCCACGCCCTCGTAGTGGCCGCAGACCAGCACCAGATGGTCGTACTCCGATACCAGCCGCCGGGCGTGGCCCTGGTCGAACCGGGCCCCCTGGGGGGACATATAGATGACCCGCCGTTTCCGTTCGCCTGCCTGCGCTGTCACCCAGTCCAGACAGGATTTGAGGGGCTGGGCCATCATCACGCAGCCCCAGCCGCCGCCGTAGGGGTAATCGTCCACCTGCTGCTGTTTGTTGTCGGTGAAGTCCCGTATCTGTATGCAGTTGATCTCAATGAGCCCTTTCCGCGCCGCCCGCCCCAGGATAGACGCCTCCATCATGGGCCGCACCGCGTCGGGGAAGAGGGTGAGGATGTCGATGCGCATAAAGCTCGCTCCGTATGCAGATTTCGCTGTCCAGTATAGCACGGCCCGATGGAAAAATCCACCGGGCTGCCTCTTATTCTTTTGTCAGCCGGCTATGCCTGCGGCGCGGCCAATGGAAAGTTGTTGCCGTCACCGCCGGACCAAAAGCCTCCCCTGTGCAAGGGGAGGGGGACCGCGCGAAGTGCGGTGGAAGGGTTGTTACCAGTCTTGGAAGATATCCCGGCTTGGTAACAATCCCTCAGTCTCGCTTCGCTCGACAGCCCCCTTTGCACAAGGGGGCCTTTCAACGCGGTGCTCCCGCGGCGCGGCAGATGGAGATCTAATGCTGTTTTGACTTCTGTCGTATGATCAGCTTTATGATGATCGCGGCGGCCAAAACGACAACCGTTTCTATACCGGAGACCAAAATGCTTGTGTACCACGGCGCAGATTGCATGGCATATAGATCGGGATGCATCTTAAAATCCCAGAATACGTATATCCCGTGCCCGATAAAAACGCCAACAAAAGCACCAATGAGCGCATTCAAGACCCGGTCAAGCTTTTTCATGTCTGTCACTCCCGCGCTGCCTCTCTGCAATGGCATGAAGGGAGACGCCAGAACGCCTCCCTTGGATATTCCCTTACATCCCGTCGATCAATCGCACGGTGACGACGCCGGCGTCGGGGTCTTTGTTCAAGACAAAGGCCGGCACGTCGGGGATGAGTATCTCCCGGTCCCCCTTCACCACCAGTACGCTGGCGGCGGGCTCGGGCATCACGTCCTCCAGAACGCCCAGTTCGCGCCCGGTCTCGTCCACGACCTTCGCGCCCAGAATATCCTGCAAAAACACCGCGCCGGGCGGCAGCTTCGCCTCGTCCCGGTCGATGAAGAGCACCTTGCCCTTCAAAGCCATGGCGGCGTTCACGTCGTCCACGCCCTCCAGGGAGGCGATGCACATATCCTTATGGACCCGGCAGGAGCGGACCTTTACCGGCGCGCCGTCCAGATAAAACCGGCGGAAGCGGGTCAGAAACGCCGCCTCGTCCGCCCAGGGCTGGATGCGCACCTCGCCCCGGACGCCGTGGGTGTTCACGATCTGCCCCGCCTCCAAGTATTGCTTTTTCAATCCAGGATATCCACGGTGACCTTCTTGCCCTGACGCTGGGCCACCGCCTTCATGAGCACCCGGATCTGGCGCACGATCCGGCCCTGACGGCCGATGACCTTGCCCATGTCCCCGTCGGCCACCCGTACCTCGAACACAGTGCCGCCGCCGGCGGCGGTGTGCTCGTCCACGGTGACCTGGTCAGGGTTGTCCACCAGGCTTTGGATGATATAGGTCAGAAGTTCCTTCATGGGGGCGCTCCTGCCTTATTCCGCCGGCTCGGTCTCGACCGGGGTCTCAGGCTGGGCGGTCTCGGCGGGCTTCTGGGCCTCGGCCAGCTTCAGAAGGCCGCGGACGGTATCGGTGGGCTGAGCGCCGCAGCCGATCCAGTACTTGGCGCGCTCCAGGTCGATGTTGATGGCGGCGGGCTTGGCCATGGGGTCATAGGTGCCCAGCTCCTCGATGTTCCGGCCGTCCCGGGGAGAGCGGCTGTCCGCCACCACGATGCGGTAATAGGGAGCCTTCTTCGCGCCCTGTCTCTTCAGACGAATTTTGACCATTTCTTGTTTTCCTCCAAAATATTGTGAGATTTTATTTTTCAAATCCGCTTGGAATTTTGAAATCACATACCGAACATGCCCATGCGCTTGGCCATTTTCCGGCCTTTCCGGGAGCCGGACATCTGCTTCATCATGGCGTTCATGGCGTCAAAGCCCTTCAAAAGCCGGTTGATCTCCACCACGCTGGTGCCGGAGCCTGCGGCGATGCGTCTTTTCCGGCTGGCGTTCAGGATGGCGGGGTTGGCCCGCTCCTTGGCGGTCATGGACAGGATGATGGCCTCGGTCCGGGCCATGGCCTTGGGGTCCAGCTTGGCCCCCTTCAGGGCCTTGGCGTCCAGGCCGGGCACCATGCCCAGGATGTCCTCCAGGTCGCCCATGTCCTTCATAGACCGCAGCTGCTCCAGATAGTCCTGGAGTGTGAAGCGGTTTTTCATGAGCTTCTCGGCCATCTCCGCGGCCTTCTTCTCATCCACCGCCTGCTCGGCCTTCTCGATGAGGGTCAGCACATCGCCCATGCCCAGGATGCGGCTGGCCATCCGGTCCGGGTGGAACACCTCGATGGCGTCCAGCTTCTCCCCGGTGCCCACGAATTTCACGGGCTTGCCGGTGACGGCCCGGACGGAGAGGGCCGCGCCGCCCCGGGCGTCGCCGTCCAGCTTGGTGAGCATCACCCCGGTGATGCCCAGGGCCTCGTCAAAGGCGCTGGCCGCGTTCACCGCGTCCTGGCCGGTCATGGCGTCCACCGTGAGAAGGATCTCCGCCGGGTCCACCGCCGCCTTGATGCGCTTGAGCTCCTCCATCAGAGCCTCGTCCACGTGCAGGCGGCCGGCGGTGTCCAGGAATACCAGGTCATTGCCGTGGCGCCGGGCGTGTTCGATGGCGGCCTTGGCGATGTCCACCGGGTCTGCCTGCCCCATCTGGAACACGGGCACGCCCACCTGGGCCCCCACGGTCTCCAGCTGCTTGATGGCGGCGGGGCGGTATACGTCGCAGGCGGCCAGCAGAGGCCGCTTGTTCTGCTGCTTTTTCACGAAGGCGGCCAGCTTGGCCGTGTTGGTGGTCTTGCCCGCGCCCTGCAGGCCCACCACCATCACCACGCTGGGTACCTTGGAGGAGTAGTTGAGCCGAACGGCCTGGCCGCCCATGAGGGCGGTCATCTCCTCGTTGACGATCTTGATGACCATCTGGGCGGGGTTCAGGCTCTCCAAGATCTCCTGGCCGGCGGCCTTTTCCGAGACGGTCTTCACAAAGTCCTTCACGACTTTGTAGCTCACGTCCGCCTCCAGCAGCACCATCCGCACCTGCCGCATGGCGTCCTTGATGTCCGCCTGGGAAAGCCGGCCCTTGCCCCGGAGCTTTTTGAAGATGCCGTTCAGTTTTTCCGATAAGCTCTCGAATGCCATTTATAACAGCTCCTCCAGCCGGGCCAGGATGTCCCGGCTCTTCTCGTTGTCCGGCAGAAGCCCGGTCAGCTCCGCCCGGATGGCGGCGATCTCCTCCCGGCGCTCCAGGTGCCGGCCCACCAGGCCGGTCTTTGCCTCGTATTCCCCCAGGGCGGCTTCCGCCCGGTGCAGGATGTCCCACACCCCCTGGCGGCTCAGCCCCTCCTGCTCGGCGATCTCGGACAGGGACAGGTCCTCGTTCCAGTGCAGCTCACAGGCAAGCCGCTGCTTTTCCGTCAGCAGCTCGCCGTAAAAGTCCAGCAGCAGGGACCGGTCCAACGGATTCGTCTCCATCCCGCCGCCTCCCGGTGTCAAGGTTTTTGCTTTACAGCCTGCCCATCATACACCAGTTCTCCGGCGGTGTCAAGTATATTCTCCCGGCGGCGCGGGAAAAATCCCAGGTATGGAAAAGATACACATCGAACGCCTGGCCGGATGGGGCGAACGAGCGGCCAGGAGCATCCCCATCAAAGGAACGATATCCGGCAAGCGTGCGGCCGGAAGACTGGGGCGGGCCATGGAGATGGTCTCGGCCAAGGGCCGGGATGAAAAGCAGCCGGCGTGGTTCGCGGACAACGAGTATCTGGCCCGGCGGGAGACGGACATTGCCGCTTCCGCCCTGCGGGCCGGAGGCCGTCTGCGGAAGGGCCCGGACGGGGCGGCGCTGGTGACCCTGTGCCGGAGCCTTGTGGAGGCGGGACCTGTGACGGAGGAGCGCATTGAGGCGTTCCTCACCGGGGCCCGCCGGGCCGCGGAGCTCCCCGAGACCGAGGCGGCGCTGGCGGGGGCTGCCCTGCGGGCGGCGCTGGTGGAGGCGCTGGCCGAGCCGGACGTGGATACGGCCCGGGCGGCGGAGCTGTTCACCGGCCTCCGGACCCTGGCGGACATGGACCTGACCCGGGCCCTGGAGCGGTCAGACCCGGTGGACGCGCTGTTCCGGCAGGACAAGATATATCCCCTGATGGACGAGACGAGCCGCGCCCTGTACCGGGCGCGGAACCAGCGTCTTGCCAAAAAACAGGGGGTCTCCGCCCTGGCGTCGGCCCAGGGGGCCATGGAGAGCGGCCTGCATGAGACGCTCTTTCCCCAGACCCGCCGCACCGGGGCCGGGTATATCGCCGCGCGTATATTTCTCCCGGCGGCGCTGGCAGTGCTGGCGGGCGCGGCGTCGGGCAGTCTGTGGACGGCGGTGCTGGCGCTGGTGCCCCTGTCGGAGCTTGTGCGGGTGGGACTGGATTCGGTCCTGCTGCGCCTGGTCCGGCCCCGGCGGCTGATGCGCCTGGCGCTGGAGGACGGCGTGGGCCATGAGGGCCGGACGGTGTGCGCCGTGTCGGCGCTGCTGACCGACGATGAGACCGGTCCCCGGCTGGCCCGGCGGCTGGAGGAGTACAAGCTGGCCAACCGGGACTGTGGGGAGGAGCTGCTGTTCGTGCTGCTGGCCGACCTGCCCGACGGGACGGAATATCCCCCCAGGGAGGCGTACCGGCTGGAGGCGGTGAAGGCAGTCATAGACGAACTCAACGGGACATACGGCGGGGGCTTTTATCTGGTGACCCGGGACCCGGCCTGGAACGGCGCCGATCGTATCTACGCCCCCTGGGAGCGGAAGCGGGGCGCCATCCTGGAGCTGGCCCGCCTGGTCCAGGAGCGGCCCAATCGGCTCAAATGCCTGGCGGGAGACCCGGAATTTCTCCGGGCCCGGTATATCCTGTGCCTGGACGGGGACACCCGGCTGGTGCCGGGCGCTGCCCGGTCGCTGATCGGCGCGGCCATGCACCCGCTGAACGTGCCCCTGGTGGAAAAGGGCGTGGTGGTCAGGGGACACGGGGTGCTCCACCCCCGGATGGCGGTGGAGCTGGACCGGGCCATGGCCACGGATTTTGCCCGCATCTGGGCGGGCCAGGGGGGCACGGACCCCTATGGCGCCCCCACGGGAGAGCTGTTCACGGACCTGTTCGACCGGGGCGGATTTGCCGGCAAGGGCATCGTGGACGCGGCGGCATACCTGGCCTGTCTGGACGGCCGCTTCGACGACAACAGGGTCCTGAGCCACGACGCCCTGGAGGGAGCCTATCTCCGGGGCGCCTATGTGGGGGACGTGGAACTGACGGACGGCTGCCCGGTGACGGCGGCGGCCTGGTTCCGGCGTATCCACCGCTGGACCCGGGGGGACTGGCAGAATCTTCCATGGCTTTTCAAAGAGGGACGGGACCTGGCGCTTCTGGAGCGGTTCCGGCTCTTCGACAGCCTGCGCCGGAGCCTGCTGGCTCCGGCGGCGCTGCTGGCCGTCGTGCTGGGCTTTTTCCTGAAAAGCTGCCGCTGGGGCGCGGCGGCGGTGCTGGTATGCCTGGGGGCGGAGGCGGTCCATGCGGCCTTCGCGGGACTGTTCGCCCGGACGGCGGACGCCCGGCTCCGGTGCCGGAGCGGGGTGCTTCGGGGCGCGGGCGGGGCGCTGACCCGGTTCTTCGCGCGGCTGATCTTCCTGCCCTGGGAGAGCTATACCTGTGCCTCCGCGGCGGTGACGGCCCTGTGGCGCATGGGCGTGAGCCACAAAAAGATGCTTCAGTGGGTCCCGGCTGCCCAGTCGGAGCTGGGGAAAAAACTGCCCGCGGCCATGTGGGCGTCTGTGAGCCTGGGCCTTGCCCTGGTGCTGCTGGCCCCGGGCCCGGCGGGGAAATCCACCGGGGTCATCTGGCTGGCTGCGCCGCTGTTCGCCTGGATATCCGGCCAGGAATCCCAGGCGAAAAATGACCTGACAGAGGGGGACCGGGCGTTCCTGCTCAAGGCGGCCAGAGCCGTCTGGAACTATTTTGAGACCTTTTGCACCCGCTCGGACCACTGGCTGCCCCCGGACAATTTCCAGGCCCAGCCCCCCAAGGGGATCGCCCACCGGACCAGTCCCACCAACATCGGCCTGGCCCTCACGTCGGCCCTGGCGGCCATAGAGCTGGACATCGTGCCGGAGAGCGACGGGGCCGCCCTGGCGGACCACATCCTCTCCACGGTGGAAAGGCTGGACAAGTGGAAGGGCCACCTTTACAACTGGTATGACACCCGCACCTGCGCGCCCCTGCAGCCGGCCTATGTGTCCACGGTGGACAGCGGGAACCTCTGTGCCGCGCTCATCTGCCTGGCGGGCGGCATGGCTGCCCATGGCCGGCCAGACATCGCCGAGCGGGCCCGGGCCCTGGCGGACGGGATAGACCTGGGGGCCCTGTACGATGAGGACAAGCGGCTTTTCCGCATCGGCATCGACCCGGCCTCGGAGGAGATGAGCCCGGGGCATTACGACCTGATGGCCTCCGAGGCGCGGCTCACCAGCTTTCTTGCCTGCGCCCGGGGGGAGGTGCCGGTGCGCCACTGGCAGAGCCTGAGCCGGGCGCGGCTTGCTCTGGACGGCTGGCGGGGCCTTGCCAGCTGGTCCGGGTCCATGTTTGAATATCTGATGCCGGAGCTGTTTTTGCCGGTCGTCCACGGGTCCATGCTTTGGGAGACGGCCCGGTTCTGTCTCTATGCCCAGCGAAAGCGGGGCGAGCGGGCCCGGGCCCCCTGGGGCAACTCCGAGAGCGCCTTCTTCTCCCTGGATGCGGGGATGGACTACCGCTACAAAGCCCACGGGACCGGCGCGCTGGCCCTGCGGCGGGATGTGGACGGGGAGCTGGTCGTCGCGCCCTATGCCAGCTTCCTGGCGCTGTGCGTGCACCCCAAGGCGGCGGTGGAGAATCTCCGCCGGCTGAAAAAGATGAGGATGTGGGGAGAATATGGGTTCTATGAGGCCCTGGACATGACCCCGGGCCGGACGGGAAAGGACGGGGAGCCGGTGGCCTGCTTTATGAGCCACCACCTGGGCATGAGCCTGGGCGCCGTTGCCAACTGCCTGGCCGGGGGCGCACTGCGCCGGTATTTTATGGCGGACCCGGCGATGGCGGCCTTCCGGCCGCTGCTGGCCGAGCGGGTGCCTCTGGGCGGGGCGGTGCTGCGCCGGAGCCGCAGTCCCCTGACCCGTCCGCCGGAGAGCCGGAAGGATCTGCCGGTGTTCCAGTGGGAAGGGCCCGGCTGGGTGCCCTCCGCCCCGGCGTGGTTTCCCATGTCCAACGGCGTATATACGCTCCTGGCCTGCGACGACGGCCGGTGCTGGGCGAGGACGGACGGCCTTCTCATGTACCGGCCAGAGGGCTTTGCCCTGGCCGTGGACGACATCCCTCTGACTCCCTCCCGGCAGGAGGCGGTCTTCTATCCCTGGAAGTACGAGAGCGGGATACTGACCTTCACCGGACGGCGCTCCGGCCGGGTGACCACGGCCTCCATGGCCGTGGCCAGCGGGGAGCGGGGAGAGCTGCGGCGGGTGACAGGCCCCAGCGGCGGGAAGCTCACGCTTCGCTTTGAGCCGGTGCTGGCCAAACAGAACGACTTCGCGGCCCATCCCGCCTTCTGGCGGCTGGGGCTGGAGGTCACGGCCCATCGGGGCGCGGTGCTGGTCCGGCGGCTGGCCCGAGGGGAGCTGCCGGAGGTGTGGCTGTGCCTGGCGGCCACGGTGGATCTGCGGGTCGTCTCCGGCGCGGGCTGGCAGATGCACGAGCCGGTGATGGTCACAGCCCGGCTGCCGGAGGGCGGCTGCGCCGCGCTGGCGCTGTGCTTCGGCGAGAGCCGGGAGGCGGCGGAGGCCGGGGCCCGGCGGGTCCTGACAGGGGCCTGTGCGGATATGGCCAGCTCCATGGCGTCGCTTCTTGGCCTGGCGGCGGACGGGATGCGCGCGGCCTTTGAGCTGGGCGCGGCGGTGTGCTCGCCCCGGGTGGAGGCCCGGCCCGGCTCCAGCCGGGAGGTCCTGTGGGAAAAGGGCCTGTCCGGGGATGTGCCCATCCTGTATGTGACCGCCGGAGAGGACCTGGACGCGGCCCGGCGGGCAGTCAAGCGTCATGCCCTGCTGGCCGCCTGCGGCGTGGAGTCCGACCTGGTGATATCCACCGGGGAGGAGGGGGAGTACCTGCACCCGAAAAAGGACGTCCTGCGCCAATATCTGGACAAATACGGCCTGGGGCCTTTTGAGGGCGTCCGGGGCGGCGTGTGGTTTTTGGACGGGGAGGAGATCGCCGCGGCGTCCGTGACGGTCCGACCGGCGCCGGAACGGCGCTTTGCCAGTCTGCCCGCCCTGCGGCCGGCGCCCCGCCGTGGCCGGGAGGCGCCGGCGGCGGAATACCTTGCCGGCGGCGCGGTGCGCTATGCCACGCCGCCCCTGCCGCCCCGGGCCTGGTGCAACGTGATCACCAACGGGAGCTTCGGGTACCTGGCCGCCGACTGCGGCACGGGCTTCATGTGGCTGGAGAACGCCCGGGAATGCCCGGTGGACCCCTGGCGCAACGACCCCATCGCCACAGCCGGCGGAGAGACCCTGGAGCTGGTGACGGCCCAGGGCCGCCGGAGCCTTTTCGCGGATGGGACCCGCTGCCGGGTCATCAACGGCTTCGGCTGGACCCGGTGGGAGCACGACGGGTGCAGCCTCACGGCCTTCGTGCCCTGCGGATACAGGGCACGGGTGATGCTCATCGAGGGCGGGGAGGATTCCTATATCGGCTGGCATCTGCCTCTGGCGCTCACCCCGAACGCCGCCGATGTGCCCTGTGTCATCACCGGCTGGACGGAGGACTGTCTCACGGCGGTCAACCCCCGGGGCTTTTATCCAAAGGAGGTGCTTCGGGCAGCATGCAGCCGCCGGCTGTCCGGATTCACCGGGGACGAGGCGGCGTGGCTGGCCGGGCGGATGGACGGGAAGACCGGCGCCGGCCTGCGGCCCTGCTTCGGGGCGCTGTGGAAGGGCGGCGGCGTCAGCGTGCTGGCCTGCGGCTTTGAGAGCGCGGAGACCCTGAAGACCCTGGCGGACCCGGATCGGGCGGCCCGGGAGCTCCTGAAGGTCCGGGACGGCTGGCGGACCACCCTGGGGCGGGTCCATGTACGCACACCGGATGAGGATCTGAATAGAATGATGAACGGCTGGGCCGCTTATCAGGCCCTGGCCTGCCGGGTCATGGGCCGGACCAGCATGTATCAGAGCGGCGGGGCCTACGGCTTCCGGGACCAGCTCCAGGATGTGATCAATCTTCTCATCCTGGCCCCGGGCCGGGCCAAAAGACACATCCTGACCTGCTGTGCAAGGCAGTTCCAGCAGGGAGACGTGCTCCACTGGTGGCATGAGACGCCGGCTGGACCCAAGGGGGTGCGGACCCGCTGTTCGGACGACCTGCTGTGGCTGGTCTGGGCCCTGTGCGAGTACACGGAAAAGACCGGTGATACCGGCGTGTGCGCCGAGAAGGCCCCCTGGCTGACGGCGCCGCCACTGGCCCCGGAGGAGAAGGACCGGTACTTTGCCCCCGGACTGACCCGGGAGAAGAGCCCGGTGCTGGATCACGCCCGGAAGGCCGTGGACTGTGTGCTGCTCCGGGGCCCGGGGCCCCACGGTCTGCTGCTCACCGGCGCCGGGGACTGGAACGACGGGATGGATAAGGTGGGCGGCGAGAGCCAGTGGCTGACCTGGTTTTTCGTCCACACGGTCCGGCGGTTCTCCGCTTTGCTGGAACGGCTGGGGGAGCTGGACGCGGGCCGGTATGCCGCGGCGGCGAAGAAATATGCCGCGGCGGCGGAGCGGAGCTGGAACGGCAGCTGGTACCTGCGAGGCTGGTGGGCGGACGGCGCGCCCCTCGGGGCGGCAGGCGCCCCCGCCTGCGCCATCGACTCCATCGCCCAGAGCTGGGCCGCTTTCAGCGGCACAGCGGATAAAAACCGGGTCCGCACGGCCCTGCGGGCCGCCGCAGACCACCTCTATGACCGGGCCCACGGCGTGGTGAAACTGTTCACGCCGCCCTTTGGCGATGGCGGCCGGGACCCGGGATATATCCGTGCCTGCGGCCCCGGCTTCCGGGAAAACGGCGGCCAGTATACCCATGGGGCCCTGTGGCTGGCCTCGGCACTGCTGCAGGAGGGCATGACGGACCTGGGGACCAATTTGCTTCTGGACCTGATGCCGGCCCGGCACCCCCGGGAGGTGTGGGGCGCGGAGCCATGGGTGCTGGCGGCAGATGTGTCCGCCAACCCGGACCGGTACGGCCAGGCCAACTGGAGCTGGTACACCGGCGCGGCCGGATGGTTTTTCCGGATCGTGCTGGAGGACCTGCTGGGCATCCGGATGGAAAACGGCCGGCTCACCGCCGCGCCCCGGCTGCCGGCCGGATGGGACGGCTATGAGGTGGAGATCTGCTCCCGGCGCATCATCGTGAAGGACGGAAAGGCCCGCATCCTGTGAAATTGCCATTTTCAAATCCTATCAGGTGTGCTATAATATAACCTAGAAAAATATACCAAATATGATGGTAGGTGAGGGCCATGCGCGAGACGCGCCGAGAGATACTGCCGGGTGTGTATATGACTTGTCTGACCACGGGCAAATTCAAGACCGGACTGCTGAGCGTCAATCTGCTGACCCGGCTCAGCCGGGAGACGGCGGCGAAGAACACCCTGATCCCCAGCGTGCTGCGCCGGGGGACGGTGGGAAGCCCGGACATGGCGGCGCTGGCGGCCCGGCTGGACAGCCTGTACGGCGCGCGGATCGAGCCGGTGGCCCGGAAAAAGGGCGAGATACAGTGCGTGGGCTTCTGGGCCGATTTTGTGGATGAAGCGTGGCTGCCCCAGGGCGAGCGCCTTTTGGAGCAGGTCGCGGCGCTGATGGGGGAGATGCTTTTGGCCCCCAACACCCGGGGCGGGCTGCTCCGGCCGGAATATGTGGACGGGGAGAAGGAAAAGCTCCTGGAGGACATCCGGGCCCGGGTCAACGACAAGATCTCCTATAGCCGGTACCGGCTCACGGAGCTCATGTGCGCGGCGGAGGACTACGCGGTGGATGTGCTGGGCACCGAGGAGGAGGCCCGATCCATCGGCTATGTGGCCCTGACCCGCCACTACAAGGCGCTGCTGGCCGCCTCTCCCATCGAGGTGTTTTACTGCGGCACCGCGGACCCGGACCGGGTGGAGCGGGCGGTACAGGACGCTTTGGCTACCCTGCCCCGGGGGGAACTGGATACGGACCTGGGCACGGACATCCGCATGAACACAGTGGAGGCGGAGCCCCGGGTATTCGTGGAGGACATGGACGTGGCCCAGGGAAAGCTGGCCATCGGCTACCGGCTGGGCCAGGCCATGGAGGACCCGGACATGGCGGCGCTGCGGACGATGAACGCGGTATTTGGCGCCGGGGTCAGCTCCAAGCTGTTCGTGCATGTGCGGGAAAAGCTCAGCCTGTGTTACTTTGCCAGCTCCGCCGTCGACCTCATGAAGGGCGTCATGGCGGTGGTCAGCGGCATCGAGGTGAAGGACTATGACCGGGCCCTGGAGGAGATCGGCCGGCAGCTGCAGGCCGTGAAGGACGGGGACATCACCGACGGGGAGCTGTCCTCCGCCAAGGCGGGGCTGGTGAACGACCTTCTGAGCACGGCTGACAGCGCCGGGGCGCTGGAGAGCTTCTGGCTGGGACAGAATCTGCTGGGCCTGGAGTATGGCCCGGAGGAGCTGGCCGCCCTGGTAGAGGATGTGACGGCGGAGGACGTGGTGAAGGCCGCTGCCGGCGTCGAGTGCGACATGGTGTATTTTCTCCGGGGAAGTGAGGAGGACGGGAATGCACAGGATTGATTACCCCGCGGTGGGGGAGACCCTGTACGAGGGCAGGCTGGCAAACGGACTGCCGGTCTTCGTGGTGCCCAAGCCGGGCTATCGGAAGGCCTTTGCCGCCTTCGTCACCAACTACGGCAGCGCGGACCGGCGCTTTACCCTGGGCGGGGAGAGGAAGGATACCCCCGCCGGGGTGGCCCACTACCTGGAGCACAAGATGTTCGATATGCCGGAGGGCAGCGCCCTGATGGCCATGGACGCGGCGGGCGCCAATGCCAACGCCTTCACCTCTGAGGCCATGACGGCCTATTATTTCAGCTGTACCCGGAATTTCGATGAGGACCTGCGCACCCTGCTGCGCTTCGTCTCCACGCCCTGGTACACCCAGGAGAGCGTGGACAAGGAGCGGGGCATCATCTCCCAGGAGATACGTATGTATGAGGACGACCCGGACGACCAGGTATACATGGAGCTGATGCGGCTCCTGTTCGCGGAAAATCCCCTCCGGGACGATGTGGCGGGCACGGTGGAGTCCATCCGGGAGATCACGCCCCAGGTGCTCTATGACTGCCACAAGGTCTTTTACCATCCCTCCAATATGGCCCTGTGCGTGGTAGGGGATGCGGACCCGGAGGCGGTGGAGCGGGCGGCAGAAGAGCTGCTGACAAAAGAGAGCGCCCCCCTGCCCGGCCGGGATTACGGCCCGGCGGAGAGCCTGGAGCCGGTGAAGGCCCGCTCGGAGCGGGTCATGGAGGTCTCCGCACCGGTGTTTTTGGGCGGCTTTAAGCTGGGGCACGCATCCACAGGCCCGGAGGCGCAGAGGGAACGCCTGACCGCGGGACTGGCCCTGCGGTGTCTGTATGGCAGAAGTTCTCCTGTCTACCTGGACCTGTACGGGAAGGGGCTTCTCAACGCCACCTTCGGCTGCAGTGCCGACTATGCCGCGGGAGAGGGCTTCGTGGTCTTCGGCGGGGAGTCCAGGGACCCGGACGCTGCCGTGGAGGCGCTGCTGGCCGGAGCGGAGAGTGTGGCCCGGGAGGGGTTTGACCGGTCCCTGTTCCAGCGGCAGAAGAAGGCCGCCTACGGCGGACAGCTTCGGGCGCTGGGGGACTTCCGGAGCCTGGGCATCAGCCTGGCGGAGGGATGCTTTGCCGGATACCAGCCCCTGGACAGCTTTGAGGCGCTGGAGGCCATCACCTGTGACGACGCCTCCGCCTGGGTCCGGGACCATGTGGCCGCCGGCCGCACCGCCCTGTCCATCATCCGCCCAAAGGAGGCAGACGCCTGATGAGTTCCGCATCGATATCTTTCCCCATGCTGGGCAATTGGTCCATCGACCCGCCCAATTCCTTCGTCCTGTTTGGCCGGACCTTTTATTGGTACGGCGTCATCATCGCCTGCGGGTTCCTGCTGGCGGTGGCCTACTGCATGCGCCGGAGCCGGGAGTTCGGCATCAAGCAGGACGATCTGATCGACAACCTGCTGTTTGCGGTGCCCCTGGCCATCGTGGGCGCCCGGGCGTACTATGTGATCTTCTACGGACACTATAACTCCTTCTGGGACATGTGCAAGATCTGGGAGGGGGGCCTGGCCATCTATGGCGGCGTGATCGCCGCGGTGCTGACGGTGCTGGTGGTATGTCGGGTGAAGAAGATCTCCGCCCTGGCCCTGCTGGATCTCACGAGCTTCGGCTTTCTCATCGGCCAGAGCATCGGCCGGTGGGGCAACTTCATGAACCGGGAGGCATACGGCTATGAGACGGATGTCTTCTGCCGGATGGGGCTGACGCTGGACGGGCAGACCATCTATGTCCACCCCACGTTTTTGTATGAATCCCTGTGGAATCTGGCGGGTTTCATCGGCCTGCACATCCTGTCGAAAAAGACTGTCCGGAAATTTGACGGCCAGTTCTTCCTGTATTATGTGGGCTGGTACGGCCTGGGCCGGGTCTGGATCGAGGGACTGCGTGCCGACTCGCTGTACATAGGCGGCACCGGCGTGCGGGTGAGCCAGCTGCTGGCGGGACTGGCGCTCCTGGCGTCGCTGGGTATTCTGGCGGTTGTCCTGCTCCGGGGCAAATGCAGCCCGGAGAAGCTGTGGGTGAATCAGGCCGGGGCGGCCATTCCGGAGCCGGTCCCGGGACCGGCGGAGGAAGCCCCCGCGGTGGAGGAAGCCCCCGCGGTGGAGGAAGCCCCCGCGGTGGAGGAAGCCCCCGCGGCGGAAGAAACGCCCGCGGCAGAGGAAGCGCCCGCGGCGGAGGAAGAACTTGCGGCGGAGGAAGCCCCCGCGGCGGAGGAAGCACCCGCGGTGGAGGAAGCCCCTGTAGCGGAGGAAGTGCCCGTGGCAGAAGAAACCCCTGCGGCGGAGGAAGCACCCGCGGCGGAGGAAGCACCCGCGGTGGAGGAAGCACCCGCGGCGGAGGAAGCACCCGCGGTGGAGGAAGCCCCTGCGGCAGAGGAAGCGCCTACGGCGGAGGAAGCCCCTGCGGCGGAGGAAGCCCCTGCGGCGGAGGAAGCCCCCGCGGCGGAGGAAGAACCTGCAACGGAAGAAGCGCCCGCGGTGGAGGAAGCCCCCGCGGTGGAGGAAGCGCCTGTCGCTGAGGAACCCTCCACAGCGCCCATACCGACGGATTTTGCCGACATGATGGCCTGGATGGATGAGGAGCTGGCCGCCGCGGAAGCGGAGGCCGCCGAGGCGGTGGCAAAGGAAGAGAGACCGGAAAAAGACGAATGATCTTCCACTTTAAAAACGCGTAAAAGAAATATACTACAATAAAAGGGAGGCTGGAACCAATGTCTGGATTCGATGATTTCATGGATAAGGCGGGAGAGATCGCCGTCAAAGCGGCCGAAAAAGCCAAGGACCTGGCGGCAGTCGCCGCGGAGAAGGCCCGGGAGGTCAGCCGGGTGGCCAAGCTGAATATGGACATCTCCGCCAAGCGGGACACCGTCAAAAAGGCGTACGGGGAGTTGGGCAGGCTGTACTTTGAAAGCCATGGGACCGACCCGGAAGAGCCCTTTTCCCAAGTGTGCCAGGAGATCGAACTGGCCAAGTCCGCCATTGCGGAAATGGAGGAGGAGATCGCCCGCATCAAGGAGGATGCGAAGAAGAACGGCATTGCCCAGGATGAGGACTTCGAGGCCGTGGTGGACGCCACGGCGGAGGACGCCGAGGTAGAAGTGGAGATCACCGTGGAGCAGCCGGACCCCCCCTGCGAGCCCGGGGAAGAAGGGCCGGAGACGCCTCCCGCCGGTGAGGATCCGGCCGGAGGCCAGGAACAATAAAAAAGAAACATCCCCTCCCGCCTGTGAACCGGCCCATGAAAAACGGACAGTAGACAAGAAGCCCCCTGTTGTAGGAGAATAACTACGACAGGGGGTATTGTTATGGGCAAACGGAAGTATACGCATATAAAGGAATTTGAGCCTGAAATTCTACAAATGCGGAAGGAAGGGAGAACACGGCGAGAGATTGCAGAACATCTGGGGCTGACAAAGAGGCAGGTTGAGACATGGGTCACCCGCTATAACCGAGGACAGGCAAAGATAGCCGCAGGGATACCGCCTAAACCAAAAGGCCGTCCAAGAAAACGTCTGTTAAGCAGCAAAGAAGAGTATGAGAAAGAAATCGCCAGGCTACAGATGGAGAACTAGCTGCTGCGGGATTTTCTGCAATTCATAAGAAGAAAGTGAGGCCAAAAGCGAAATACCATGTGATCTATGTCCACCGGGACCCGTACCCGGTACAGGTGATGTGTCGGTTCTTTGGAGTCTCCTGCAGCGGCTATTATTCCTTTGTCAAGCGACTGGGAAAGCCAGAGGCAGATGCAGACCTTGCAAAAGCCATCCAAAAATGTCAAGATAGCTGTGACAGGACATATGGCTACCGCCGCGTGTGGCGCTGGTTGGAGACGCAAGGCATCCACAGGAATAGGAAAACCGTCCTCAGAGTCATGAAGAAGTATGGGTTGTTATCTGAGATCCGCCGCCGCAGGAAGTGGGTACAGCTGGGCCAGCAGGTACATAAGTATGAAAACCTTCTGAACCGGAAGTTCCACGCGGACGGACCCAACAGCAAGTGGGTAACGGATATCTCTTACATCCATACTGGTCAAGGCGTGCTGTTCCTGTCCATGATCCGGGACCTCTATGACAACAGCATCGTGGCTTACAAGACAGCAACACAGCAAACCGTGAACCTTGTGCTGGACACGATACGATTGGCAATGAAGAGGGAGAAAAGGAGGTCGCCGCGGAGTTGCACCTCCACAGCGACCAAGGATTTCAGTACACCACACAAGCATACTTTAACCTGACACAAGAATACGGCATAACACCGTCTATGTCAAGGCGTGGGAACTGCTATGACAATGCTATGGCTGAAAACTTCTTCTCCATCCTCAAGACGGAGTGTATCTACAGGCACAAGCCGAAAACTTTTCGGGAGGCCAATGAACGCATTGACAGCTTTCATTCACTTCTACAACCATGAACGCATCCAGTTAAAGACTGGAGTGGCGCCGCTCTCGCTGCGCCACCCCGCTTAATTCCTTTTTCCTACTCAGAGAGCTTTTCTTTTCCCTGTCCGTTCCTCCTGGGCCGGTACAAGGCCGTCCGGGGGCTTTTTCTATTTTTTACATGGTCACGTCCCGGGCATTGCGTATGCTCTTCTTCATATACAGCAGCACCGCGTCTCCGGCCTGGAGCCGGAAATCCCCGTCGGGGACGGTCGGCTGACCATCCCGGGTGACCATCACAATCAAAGTCCGGCGGGAGATGTCTAGATCCCGGATGCGCTGGCCTACCCAGGGGTTTCGGCCCCGCAGGACCACCCGTTTCAGGCCGATGCCCAGTTCGTCCTGGCCTGTCTGGGCCCCCAGGACCAGCCGGTCTCCCGGCTGCAGGACTGTGTCCGGCCGGGGCGGCAGAGCCTCGCTGTCCCGCTGGACCACCGCCGGGAGCAGATCCGGCGGCAGGGGCAGGTCCGACAGTTTTTTGCCCGTCCAGGGATGGTCCGCGCCCAGCTCCAGCCGGACGAAGCGCACGTCCGTCCCGGTGGCGTCCAGCTGCTCCAGACGCCGGTACTGTTCCACGAAACCGGCGGACAGGATGCCGGTGGGAATGGCCACCATGCCCACCCCCAGGAACGTCAGTACCGTGCCGAAGGCCCGTCCCGCCACCGTGACCGGGTAGATATCCCCGTAGCCCACGGTGAGCAGCGTGGACACCGCCCACCACATGCCGGAAAAGGCGTTCTGGAACACCTCCGGCTGGGCCTCATGCTCCAGGCCGTACATGATGAGGGATGAGGCCGTCATCAGCACCAGGATGATGAAGATGGAGCTGAGAAGCTGGTCCCGTTTGCTGCGCAGCACCGCCCCGATCACGTTCAGGGCGTCATAGTAGGCGTTGACCTGGAACAGCCGCAGGATGCGGATCACCCGGAACATCCGGAACGCCACCGCGCCCTGGGGGAGGAAGACCGGCAGATAATAGGGGAAAAAGCTCAGAAGGTCGATGATCCCGCTGAAGGAGGTCATGTACCGGACCGTGGCCCGGAGGGGACTCAGGGAGGGATAGAGAAACTCCGCGGTCCACATCCGCAGCAGATACTCCGCCGTGAAGGCCACCACCGTCACGAGATCGATGCGGTCGATCAGGTCATGGTAGGGCCGGGAGCTGTCAAAGGTGGCAAAGATGGCGATGAACAGGTTCAGCAGGATCATCACGATCAGCCCGATGTCGAAAAGCCGGCTTGGCCAGTCGTTCCGGTTGCCGATCTGGATGATGTCAAATATCCGTTTCTTCCGCTCCCGCAGTGTCATCCCGTTCACCGCTCCGCCACCGCCTTTCCATCCGGTATTTTATCCGCCCGGCGATTATTTAAAAAATCCGCCGATGATGTCGCTGACGATATTGCCGGTGAACTGGCTGGCCGCGTTGCGGACGGTCTTGCTGGAGTTGCCCAGCAGGCCCCGGGTGATGGACTTGGTCAGCTGCCGGCCCATGGATTTCGCGGTGTTCCGGCTGGCCCTGACCAGGCTCTGTTCCATCTTGGTGCGGCCATACTTGTCCCGGCCCTCGGCCTTATACTGGGCCTGGAGCTCCCGCTCCTGGGCCCGGCGCTCCTTCTCCTCCTCCTTGGCGGCCTTCTCGGCGGCCTTCTGCTCGGCCTGGGCCTGCTTTTCCGCCTCGACCTGGGCCTGGGCGTCGGCCTCCGCCTGGGCCTCCTCCTCCAGGATCTCATAGGCGGAGCGCTCGTCCACCGCCTCTTTGTACTTGGCGTACAGCGCGTCGTTCGCCACCAGCATGGCCTTGGCAACGGCGTCCATGGCGCTCATGGAGCTGCTGGGCGGGCAGATGGTCGTCTTCTCCACCACAGTGGGCACGCCCTCCCCGTCCAGCATGGACACAAGGGCCACGCCGGTGCCCAGCTCGCCGATGGCCTCCTCGGTCTTGAAGGCGGGGTTTTCCCGGAAGCTCTGGGCCGCCACCCGGACCGCCTTCTGCTCGGCGGGGGTATAGGCCCGCAGGGCGTGCTGGATGCGGTTGTTCAGCTGGGCCAGCACGTCGTCGGGGATATCGGAGGGGCTCTGGGTGATGAAGAAGATGCCCACGCCCTTGCTGCGGATGAGCTTGACCACCTGGACCACCTTCTCCACCAGCGCCTTGGGGGCGTCGGAGAAGAGCATGTGGGCCTCGTCAAAGAAGAACACCAGCTTGGGCTTGTCGGCGTCGCCCACCTCCGGCAGGCGCTCAAAGAGCTCCGAGAGCATCCACAGCATGAACGTGGCGTACAGCAGGGGCTTCTGGGCCAGCTCCACACAGTGGAGGATGTTCACCGTGCCCCGGCCGTCGGGGGCGGTCTGCATCCAGTCGTCGATGTCCAGGCTGGGCTCCCCGAAGAAATCCGCCGCGCCGTCGTTTTCCAGGCTCAGCAGCGCCCGCTGGATGCCGCCCACGCTCTGGCTGGTGACGTTGCCGTATGTATTGGCGAACTCGGCGTGGTGCTCCCCCATCCAGGCCAGCATGGCCCGCAGGTCCTTCATGTCGATGATCTCCCAGCCGTTGTCGTCCGCCAGCCGGAAAGCGATGTTCAGCACGCCCTCCTGGGCGTCGGTCAGGTCCAGGAGCCGGCTCAGCAGCAGCGGCCCCACGTCCGTGACCGTGGCCCGGACGGGAATACCACCCTTGCCGAACACATCCCAGAAGCGGCAGGGATAGCCCGTGTACTTGAAGCCCGCCGGGTCAACGCCCACGTTCTTCAGGCGCTCCTGCATCTTCTCGCTGTCGGTCCCGGCCAGGGCCGTGCCGCTCACGTCCCCCTTGATGTCCGCCAGGAACACCGGCACGCCCATATCGGAGAAGCCTTCCGCCAGGACTTTCATCGTGACGGTCTTACCGGTACCGGTGGCGCCGGCGATCAGGCCGTGGCGGTTGGACATATTGGGCAGAAGATATACGGGATCTTCTCCCTTGCCCACGAGTATCTTGCCATCTTGCAGCATGATGATATCCCCTTTTTGTTTTTTCTTATGATATCATACGATTTGGAAAATGAAAAGCCCGGAGAGAACTCTCCGGGCACAAATAGATCTATCGGACCATTTCGGCCTCCGCGGTCCGCCGGGCCCTGCGCCACAGCAGCGCGGCCAGGGGTATCCCCACGCACTCCGCCAGGACGAAGGCCCACCAGATGAGCGTCAGGCGGCCCAGACTCCGGAGCGCCAGGGAGAACACCACCGGCAGCACCGCCTGCCGGGCCATGGTCAGCACCATGCTCTTCATACCCTGGCCCAGCCCCTGGAGGGCGGCGGCGTAAATGAGGCCGGGGATGCAGACGAACCAGCCCACCGCGAAGATGCGAAGCGCCGCCGTGCCCATGGCGGTCATGTCCTCCGACGCGTCGAACAGGCGCAGCACCGGGCCCGGGAACAGCTCCAGCCCCGCGAAGATGACCGCATAGATGGCCGCAGAATAGATGTGCGCCCAGCGGATGGCCCCGTCGATGCGCCGGGGCTGTTTCGCGCCGTAGTTGTACGCCACGATGGGGATGAGGCCGTTGTCGATGCCGTGGGTCCCCACGGTCACCAGGCCCCGTATCTTCGTCATCACCCCATAGACGGCCACCGCCGTGGCGGAAAAACCCAGCAGGATGGAGTTCATCACCACCGTGAGAAGGGCGGTGAGGATGTCGATCATGGCCGAGGGTATGCCGATGCGCAGGATCTCCCGGATGCATCTCCCGTCCGGCCGCAGGCGCAGGGAAAAGGGTATCTCCTTGTTCCACCGCCGGTTGATGCATATGCCCGCCAGCATCCCCACGATCTGGCCGATGACCGTGGCGATGGCCGCCCCCAGGGCCTCCAGCCGGGGCACGCCGAACAGGCCGAAGATGAAGATGGGGTCCAGGATGAGATTGGTCACCGACGCGGCAGACAGGGTGAACAGGAACAGGTGGCTCCTGCCGCTGGCCATGACGAACCGGTCAAAGACCCACTGGCCCATCTGGCCGAAGGAGAAGAGCATGCACACCGTGAGATAGTCCCGGCCGTAGGCGGCGATGGTCTCGTTGCCGCCGGACTGCCAGTCGAAATACCAGCGCACGCCTGCCAGGCACAGCACGCAGATCAGCGCCCAGGCGCACACCGCCAGGAAGATGGCGCTGTCCGCCGCCCGCCGCACCTTGTCCGGGTCCTTCTCCCCCAAGGCCCGGGAGATGACCGCGTTCAGGCCGATGGCGTTGCCGAAGCCCAGGGCCGAGCACAAAAGCTGCACCGGCCAGGCCAGGCTCAGAGCCGTCAGGGCCTCCTCCGACACCCGGGAGACGAACACCGAGTCCACAAAGTTATACAGGGAGTTGATGAGAAGGCTCAGCATCAATGGCACGCCCGTGGTGATGATGAGCCGGCTCATCTTTGCCGTGCCCATGGGGTTTTCCCTTTGCAGGGCCCGTTCGCTCATGCCGCTCCCCCCAGCACACGCAGCCAGTTGTTGAAGAAAATGTCCTCCAGCGTGCCCTCGTCATAGCCCCGGTCCGCCAGGGCGTTCCACAGGGCGGGCAGGTCCTGCACCCCATGCCAGCCGAAGCTGAGACCGCACCCGTCCCAGTCGCCCCCCAGGGCCACCGTTTTGGCCCCGTCCAGTTCCATGAAGTGGTCGATGTGGCGCACCCCGTCGTCCAGGCTGCAGGCGCCGCCCACGAATTCGGTACAAAGATTGAAACCCGCCGCGCCGCCGCTGTCCCGGACGGCCTTGAACATATCGTCCGTCAGGTTCCGGGGGTGGCCGCACAGGGCCCGGGCGTTGGAGTGGCTGGCCACGATGGGTCCCAGGCCCAGCTCCGCCAGGTCCCAGAAGCCCGGGTCGGACAGATGGGACACGTCCAGCAGGATGCCCAGACGCGCCGCCTCCCCGGCGAAGGCCCGGCCCCGGTCCGTGAGCCCCCGGTCCGGCTGCTCCACGTTGGTCCCGGAGAGGGCGTTGACATGGTTCCAGGTGATGTTGACAAGCTTCACGCCCCAGGCGGCGGCCGTCTCCAGCCTGGCCGGGTCGCAGTCTAAGAGCTCCGCTCCCTCTACGGACAGCAGCGCGGCCACCTTCCCGGCGGCGTTCGCCCCGGCGATATCCGCCCCGGTCCGGCACTGGACCGCCAGGCCGGCATTTTTCGCCAGCTCCGCGAGAAACACCGCATGCTGCTTCTGGCACTCGGCGAACAGCGTCCCCTCCGGGAACCTGGCGGCGTTGGCAAAGATGGCGAACACCTGGGCCGCTTTCCGAAACCGGCCCAGCCGCGCAAGGTCCAGATGCCCCCCGTTCTCCCCCAGAGACCGGTGCTGATGGGCGCACTCGCTGACGGTGTCACAGTGGCCGTCAAAATAGGGGACGTCTCCCATGGACGCACACCGCATATGCTCTCTCCTCCGTCATTTTTATCCTGCCCACAGTATATGTCAACGCCCACGGCCTGTCAACGACGTGGGGCGGCGCAAAGGGCCCCGGTCCCCGACATGTCGTTCATTTTTTCCAAATAAATGGAAAATTTTTCTCCATTATTTATGGGAAAGAATGCAATAAAACGCTTCCATTTGGTGGATGCGTTTGCTATAATGCCAGTAGGCCATTCCTATAACGATCATCTGATGGCGAAACGCCGTAGGCGTTGCGCCGAGCCGCTTCGCGGCTCAACAAAACAGCTGTGCTGTTTTGCCAGACACTCATTGCATGAACATCGCGCAAAGGATCCTCAGATCATTTGCTGCCAAACGTGCCGTTTGGCGGCGAAAACCTTCGTTTTCGCCTTGCGATAATCATTATGACAAGTTCATATTGCATATAAAAAATTTGCCATCTCGGCAGGGGGTACTTTATGATTTCCCACGGAAAAGAAATCAAAGTCTTTACCGGAAACGCCAATCCCGCGCTGGCCCAGGGCATTTGCGACTGTCTGAATATCTCCATGGGCGACGCGGTCTGCACCCACTTCGCGGACGGGGAGTGTTCTGTCTCCGTCTATGAGCCGGTCCGGGGCGCAGATGTGTTTCTCGTCCAGTCCACCTGCGGTCCCGTGAACGACAACCTCATGGAACTGCTCGTCATGATCGACGCCATGCGCCGGGCCTCCGCCGGCCGCATCACCGCCGTCATCCCTTACTTCGGTTATGCCCGGCAGGACCGGAAGGCCAAGAGCCGGGACCCCATCTCCGCGAAACTTGTCGCCAACCTGATCACCGAGGCCGGCGCCGACCGGGTCCTGACCATGGACCTGCACGCCAGCCAGATCCAGGGCTTCTTCGATATCCCCGTGGATAACTTGGCAGGGGGAAGTCTGTTCGCCTCCCACTTCAAAAAGCGCTTTGAGCTGGCAAGCGGCGATTATATGGTCGTATCCCCGGACGTGGGCAGCGTGGCCCGTGCCCGGGCATTTGCCATGAAGCTGGGCCTTGAACTGGCCATCGTGGACAAGCGGCGGGAGAAGGCCAACCAGTCCGAGGTCATGAACCTCATCGGCAACGTGGAGGGCAAGAACATCATCATCCTGGACGACATGGTGGACACCGCCGGGTCCCTGGTGGGCGCGGCCAAGGCCATCAAGCAGATCGGCGGCGCCAACAAGGTCTACGCCTGCGCCAGCCACGGAGTGCTGTCCGGCCCGGCCCTGGAACGCATCGAAAACAGCGACCTGGAGGAGCTGCTGCTGTTCGACACCATCCCCTACCCCAAAGACCAGCCCCGGGTGGAGAAGATCCGTTACCTCTCCGCCGCGCCGGTATTCGCCGCGTCCATCCACCGCATCTACGAGGACGAGTCTCTGTCGTCCCTGTTCGACTGATGTTCGGACGGGGCCCCACGGTCCAGTGGCTGGCGGTGTTTCTGGGCAACCCCGGTCCCAAGTACACAGGCACCCGCCACAACGCAGGTTTCCTTGCGGCGGACGCCCTGGCCCGGGACAAGGGCCTGCGGGTGGACCGGCTCCGCTTTCGCGCCCTCACGGCCCGGTGGGACCTGGAGGGAACGGGCGTGCTGGTGATGAAGCCCCAGACCTATATGAACGAGTCCGGCCAGGCCGTGGGCCAGGCGGCGAGGTTTTATAAGATACCGCCGGAGCGGGTGATCGTGGTGTCGGATGACATCAACCTGCCCTGCGGGCGGCTGCGGGTCCGCACGAAGGGCTCCGCGGGCGGCCACAACGGCCTGAAGAGCATCATCGCCCATCTGGGCAGCGAGGACTTCCCCCGCATCCGCGTGGGGGTGGGTGCGCCGCCCCACGGGGGCAGCGAGCAGATCGACTGGGTCCTGGGCGTGCCGAAAAACGCCGACTGGGACGTCTTTTCCGACGCCTGTGCACGGGCCGCCGGAGCGGTGGAGGATTACATCCTCCTGGGTCCCTCCCGGGCCATGGAGCGCTGCAACAGGCAGTAGCGCGGCCCGGACCGTCTTTATGTATATCCCTTGGCGCATCGGCGGAGCGCCAAAATGATATCATCATGCTGTAAGGAGGTTCGCCAGTGAAAAAAGAATGCATTGCCATGCTCCTCGCGGGCGGCCAGGGCTCCCGGCTGTACGCTCTGACCTCCAATGTTGCAAAGCCCCATATCCCCTTCGGCGGGAAATACCGCATCATCGACTTTCCCCTGTCCAACTGCGCCAACTCCGGCATCGACACCGTGGGCGTGCTGACCCAGTACCGGCCCATGAAGCTCAACGCCTACCTGGGCACCGGCCAGCCCTGGGACCTGAGCGCCGACGACGGCGGCGTGTTCATCCTGCCGCCCTATATGTCCGCGGGGGAGAAGGGCAACTGGTTCTCCGGCACGGCCAACGCCATCTATCAGAACATCGACTTCATCGACGTGCGGGACCCGGAATACGTATTGATCCTCTCCGGCGACCATATCTATAAAATGGACTACGCCGACATGCTCCGGGAGCACAAGGAGAAGGGCGCGGCCTGCACCATCGCCGTCATCCAGGTGGGGATGGAGGAGGCCAAGCGCTTCGGCATCATGAACATCGGCGAGGACGGCTACATCGACGCCTTCGAGGAAAAACCCGCCCATCCCAAGAGCGACACCGCCTCCATGGGCATCTACATCTTCACCTGGAAGACTCTGCGCCAGGCCCTCATCGAGGACAACGCCGACCCGGACAGCCAGCAGGACTTCGGCAAAAACATCATCCCCAAGCTCCTGGCCGCCGGCGAAAAGCTCTGGCCCTACCGGTTCCAGGGCTACTGGCGGGACGTGGGCACCATCACCAGCCTCTGGGACGCCAACATGGATATGCTGAGCCCGGAGCTGATCGACCTGTACGACCCCAACTGGCCCATCATGAGCCGCAGCCCCATCCGGCCGCCCCACGTGGCCGGCGAGGGCGCGGATATCCGCCACTCCATCGTGACGGAGGGCTGCATCGTGGACGGCACGGTATTCAACAGCGTCCTCTCCAACCAGGTGACGGTGGAGCGGGGCGCCCGGGTGGAATACAGCGTGCTCATGCCCGGCGCCCATGTGGAGGCCGGCGCGGAGGTACGCTTCGCCATTCTGGGCGAGAACGTCCGGGTCTGCAAGGGCGCCCATGTGGGCACCGAGCCGGACGGAACGGAGAGCTGGGGCGTAGCTACCTGCGGCCCGGATGTGACTGTTGGCCCCGGCGCGATGGTCGCGCCCGGCGCCATGCTCTATGATGATTTGGTGGCGACATGAGAAACGACATACATGGAATTATCTATACGTTGAACTCCGAGCTCGCCCTCCGGGAGCTCGTAGAGCACAGAAACAGCGCCTCCATCCCCTTCGGCGGGCGCTACCGCCTCATCGACTTCGCCCTGTCCGCCATGGTCAACGCCGGCATCTGGGACGTGGGCGTCATCATGGAGCGGGACTATCAGAGCCTTTTGGACCACCTGTCCAACGGGGCGGACTGGGGCCTGGCCCGCCGGACCGGCGGCCTTCGCCTGCTGCCCCCCTTCGGCCTGCCTGAGGCACACTCCGGCCGGTTCAACGGCTGCATGGAGGCCCTGCGCAGCGTCAGCTCCTATATCCGGGACATCCGCCAGGAGGACGTGGTGCTGTGCGCCGCCGACTGGGTGGGCAACATCGACCTGAACGAGGCCTATGACCTGCACCGGAGGACCGGCGCGGAGATGACCGCCGTCTGCTCCGAGGGCTACGGTCCCTTCCCCCACCACCGGCTGGTCAAGGACGCCGACGGCTTTGCCCGGCGGCTGCTGTTCTCCGAGGGCGGCCCCGGGGAGGGCCTGTTCTCCCGGGAGATCTACATCCTCAAGCGGGACCTGCTCCTGGAGTTCATGGACTACTGCTCCGACGCCAATCACAACCACTTCCACCGGGACGCGGTGGCCCATTACCTGGCCGAGGGCGGCAAGATCGCCGTCTATGAGCACAACACCTATGCCCGGCGCATCACCTCGGTCCGGGACTACTACGACGCCAGCATGGAACTGTTCCAGCCCCAGATGCTGGCACAGCTGTTCCCCACGGACGAGCGGCCCATCCGCACCAAGGAGCGGGCCGAGGCCAGCACCTATTACGGCGAGGCCGCCAAGGTCAACGCCTCCCTGGTGGCCGACGGCTGCTACATAGAGGGCGAGCTGGACCACTGCATCCTGTTCCGGGGCGTCCGGGTGGCCAAGGGCGCGAAGCTGAAAAACTGCGTGCTCATGCAGGACACCGTCGTCCAGGCCAACGCCCGGCTCAACTGCGTCATTGCCGACAAGGACTGCTTCATCTCCGAGGACTGCTTCCTGTCCGGCACCGACAAGCTGCCCATTGTGGTCCCCAAGGGCGAACACATCTGAGCGCGGCGGGCCCCTTGCGGCGGGCCCGGGAGTAAGCGCCCCCTGCGCCGCCGTCCCGTCTGAAACGATACCCCGCGTCCCATGACGCACCGAACCAGAGATATCCCCCGCCCTGCGGGACGGCCCGCAGGGCGGGGGCGGCGCGTTCCTTTTCATCTTGCATTTTAACTTTTAAGGAGTTCATTATATATGTCAGAGATCACACGTGACGAGCTGCATGCAGCCATAGAGGATAAGCTGTGCGCCCACTTCGGCACCACCGGCGCCAACGCCACCGACGAGCAGGTCTTCCTGGCCTCCGCCCAGGTGATCCGGGAGATCATGAGCCGGCTGGTGGCCGTCCAGCGGGAGCACAAGGACGAAAAGCAGGTCCACTACCTGTCCATGGAGTACCTGCTGGGCCGGAGCCTGATGAAGAACGCCTACAACCTGGGCATCGGCGCAGAGCTGACCGGCGCACTGGAGGACATGGGCCGGGACGCCGCGGACATCTTCGAGATGGAGCCGGACGCAGGCCTTGGCAACGGCGGCCTTGGCCGTCTTGCGGCCTGCTATTCCGACAGCATGGCCTCCCTGAACATCCCCGCCTCCGGCTACTCCCTGTGCTATGAGCTGGGCCTTTTCAAGCAGGTCATCAAAAACGGCGCCCAGACCGAGGTGGCGGACAGCTGGCGGCTGGGGGCCGACGGCTGGCTCATCAGCCGGGAGGCGGAGACCTGCGAGGTCCGCTTCGGCGGCCAGGTGGAGGAGATCTGGGACCACACCGGCGTGTGCCGGACCAAGCTCACCGGCTACACCAGCGTGCTGGCCGTGCCCCGGGATATGCTCATCGCCGGCTACGAGGGCAAGCGGGTCAACACCCTGCGGCTGTGGGAAGCCCGGAGCAATCAGGACCTGGATATGTACCTGTTCTCCGGCGGCCAGTATGTGAAGGCCATGGAGCCCCGGACCATGAGCGAGGTCATCACCAAGGTCCTCTATCCCGCCGACGACCACATCCAGGGCAAGGAGCTGCGCCTGAAGCAGCAGTATTTCTTCGTCTCCGCCACCGCCCAGGACCTGGTGCGGCAGCACCGGCATGTGTGGGGCGACGTGCGCTCCTTCCCCGACCACCACGTCATCCAGATCAACGACACCCACCCCACCCTCATCATCCCGGAGCTCATGCGCATCTTCATGGACGAGGACGGCCTGGGCTGGGACGAGGCGCTGGACTGCGTGCGCCGGACGGTGGCCTACACCAACCACACCGTGCTCTCCGAGGCCCTGGAGAAGTGGCCCCAGAGCCTGGTCCAGTCCCTGATGCCCCGGGTCTGGCAGATCATCCGGGAGCTGAACATCCGCTGGATGAAGCGGCTCAACGAGTGGTTCCCCGGGGACGAGAAGAAGGTGGAGTACAGCCTCATCCTCTCCGGCGGCCAGGTACATATGGCCAACCTGTGCCAGGCGGTGTGCTATATGATCAACGGCGTGTCCGCTCTCCACGGCCAGATCCTGAAGACCCGGCTTTTCAAGGACATCTGCTCCGTCCGGCCCGAGCGGTATACCTTCGTCACCAACGGCATCGACCACCGGCGCTGGCTGGACGAGATCAATCCCGACCTGTCCGGCCTCATCCGGGACCTGATCGGCCCCGCCTTCATCACCGAGCCGGAACGGCTGCGGGACCTGCGGAAATACGAAAACGACGAGACCGTCCTGGGCATGCTCAACGTCATCAAGGCCCGGAACAAGGACCGCTTTGCCGCCTGGCTGAAGAAGCAGCAGGATTCCGTCCTGGACCCGGCCGCCGTGCTGGACGTACAGGTGAAGCGGCTGCATGAGTACAAGCGCCAGCTCCTGGCCGCCATGCTCATCACCAGCCTCCAGCAGCAGCTCCGGGACGACCCGGACCAGGACTTTGTCCCCCGGACCTTCATCTTTGCCGCCAAGGCCGCCGGCAGCTATGTGACCGCCAAGCGTATCATCGAGCTCATCAACTCCCTGGCCGTGGACGTGAACAGCGACCCGGCCTGCCGGGGAAAGCTCCAGGTCCACTTCGCCGCCAACTACCGGGTATCCATGGCCGAGCGGCTCATGCCCGCCGCCCAGGTCTCCGAGCAGATCTCTACCGCCGGCAAGGAGGCATCCGGCACCGGCAACATGAAGCTCATGATGAACGGCGCTATCACCATCGGCACCCTGGACGGGGCCAACGTGGAGATGCACGACCATCTGGGCGATGAGAACATGTTCCTGTTCGGCCTGCGGGCGGACCAGGTGGAGAACCTGCTCCGTCAGGGCTATCAGCCCCAGACCTATTACAATGCCGACCCGGTCATCCGCTCCGTGCTGGAGCGGTTCCGCTCCGGCTTCTCCGACGGCAAGAGCTACTCCGATCTGGTGAGCAACCTGCTGTACGGCGGCGACCAGTACATGCTCCTGGCCGACTTCGCCGACTACCGCCGGGCCCACAACGACCTGTACCGGCTCATGGCCGACCCCATGGCCTCCGCCCGGATGAGCCTGGTGAACATCGCCGAGTCCGGCGTGTTCGCCGCCGACCGGGCCGTGAGCGAGTATGCCAAAAACATCTGGCATATATAAAACATGCAGCGGTTTCCCTGTTGGGAGACCGCTCACTATATCGACAGCCTCCCCTGTGCAAGGGGAGGTACCGAGCGAAGCGAGACGGAGGGGTTGTTACCGATCTTGGAGGACGTCCCGGACTGGTAACGATCCCCCAGTCTCCGGCTGTCGCCGGAGCCAGCCCCCTTTGCACAAGGGGGCCATATAAGGAAAGGATATCTTACCATATGAAAGTACAGCCAAGCGCCTTTATCGCAGAAAAGCGCCCATTGCTGGAAAAGCTGCGGGACGCCCTGTGCGCCGAATTTGAATACGCCTCCGTCCTGGCAGAGGACACCGTGGGCCGCCGCTATCGGGTCAGCCGCCACAGCGTCAGCGTGGGCGAGGGCGACAATATGCGGGGCTTCGTGGTAAAGGCCCTGGACAAGGGCCGTTACGGGGAGTACTCCTTCAGCACCCTGGAGGAGAGCGCCATCCCCGCCGTGACGGCGGCGGTGCGGGAGCTTCTGGCGCTGGACGTGCGCCCGGCGGGCCTGGCGGCCAACACCTATGCCCCGCCGGCGGAGGAGCCCACGGTCGTCGACCGCGCCACAGAGTATGAGCTCGACCCCACCGAGCTGAGCGACGGGGATATCCTGGACCGGCTCACCGCCCTGCGGGACAGGGGACTGGCCATGGACCCGGCGGTGCTGGACTTTATCGCCCAGATGTCCTGGCAGAAATACACCAAGCTGTTCCTGTCCCGGGAAAAGGACATGATCCAGAGCGTGATGTACATGGAGGGCGCGGTGGCCGCCGCAGCCATGCAGGGCCAGCAGGTGAAGCAGTCCTATGTCCCCTGCTCCGGCCTGGGCGGCATGGAGCTGATGGACAGGATGGAGCAGAACGTGGCTCCCTGTGTACAGACCACGCTGGAGCTCATCCACAGCGAGCCCATGATCCCCGGGGAGTATGAGTGCATCTGCGACCCGGAGACCACCGGCATGATCGTCCACGAGGCCTTTGGCCACGGGGTGGAAATGGACATGTTCGTGAAAGACCGGGCCCAGGCGCCCCGGTTCATCGGCAAGTATGTGGCCTCCCCCCTGGTGACCATGCACGACGGGGCCTGCTCCGCCGACCAGACCGCCACCTATTTCTTCGACGACGAGGGCGTTCTGGCCCACGACACCGTCATCATCGACAAGGGCGTCCTGAAGACCGGTATCAGCGACCTGCAGTCGGCCATGGTGCTGGGCACCGAGCCCACCGGCAATGGCCGGCGGGAGAGCTTCGCCCGCAAGGCATACACCCGCATGACCAACACCTGGTTCGAGGCGGGGCAGGATAAGCTGGAGGACATGATCGCCTCGGTGAAGTACGGCATGCTGCTGGAGGACCCCTCCAGCGGCATGGAGGACCCCAAGAACTGGGGCATCCAGTGCATGGTGAACATCGCCCGAGAGATCCGGGACGGCAAGCTCACCGGCCGCATCTTCTCCCCGGTGGTGCTGACGGGCTATGTGCCGGACCTTTTGAAGTCCATCACCGCCATGAGCGGCGCCGTGGAGCTCTCCGGCACCGGCTTCTGCGGCAAGGGCCACAAGGAGTGGGTGAAGGTCTCCGACGGCGGGCCCTATATCAAGGCCACCATCCGGCTGGGTTAAGGAGGCAGACAGATGGAAAAGATCATCGACGCCCTGCACCGGCTGGGTGCAGAGCAGTATATCATCACCGAAAAGCACACCGAGTCTGCCGCGCTCTCATAAGACAGTACAATATCAGTTTTGGGAATGGCATGGCTTCGGTCATGCCATTTCCTCTTGCATCAGTTCATAGATAGGGATGATGCCCACAAAGTCATAGGAGATGTGGATGTTCTGGCGGCGCTTACCGCTGCTCTTGTCCGGGGCCTCAATGTAGATGGCCTTTACCAACTCATGCAGCGCATACGGCGTCAGTTCTTCTAGCGTGACATATTTGTGTGCTTGCTTAATAAAGCGATCCACATCGCTTACCTTCTGTTCCTGCTGAGCTATTTCTCCCGCGAGTGATTCCACTTCCTGCTTCAGCTCCACTTGCTCGTCCTCATAGGATTTGCTCATGGAGGCAAACCGCTCGTCGGAGATCGTGCCGTTCACCCGGTCCTCATACAGCCGCTTGAAGAT